>RFQL01000006.1 GCA_009924985.1 Burkholderiaceae bacterium
ACCTTGTCCACCCATAATTTGAACACAGCGATCCACGACTCGCCATTCAGCTTCTGAGCAAATTACTTTGGCACGGCTGGATTCATAATTACATTTTTCACCTTGATCGAGTAACCATGCAGTATGCAAAATATGTAAGCGTGCAGTTTGAAGATCCATGTCGTTATCCGCGAGCATGAATCCAACCCCTTCATGATCACCAAGTCGTTGACCAAATGCCTGACGCTTTTGTGCATAGGCAAGGGCAATATCGTGTGCTCGACGCGCTTGTCCCAACCAGCGCATGCAATGGGTCAATCGTGCCGGTGCCAGACGAACCTGCGCATAGCGAAAGCCTTTACCTAGTTCACCCAAAATTTGATCTTCTTGAACGCGCAAATTAGTAAAGCGCAACACACTGTGGCCTCCCGCAAAGCATTGATCCATTGAATCCATATTGCGTTCAATTTCAATTCCAGGAGCATCCATGTCGGATAAGAACATGGTCGCTTGACCATCCTCGGTGCGCGCCATGATGATGACGTAGTCCGATCCATCGGCTCCTGTAATAAACCATTTACGCCCATTAATCACATAGTCTTTACCATCCTTGACTGCAGAAGTAAGCAACATGGATGGATCTGATCCGGCGCCGGGGGCGGGTTCCGTCATTGCAAAACACGAGCGTAGTTTTCCCTCTATTTGTGGAATCAACCAGCGTTTTTGTTGGGCGGGATTAGCAACCTGCTCCATCAAATGAATATTGCCCTCATCGGGCGCATGAATGTTCATGGCAATCGGGCCTAGCCGTGAATATCCGGACTCTTCAAAAATTATGGCTTTGGCAACATGACTTAAGCCAAGCCCACCGTGTTTTTGGGAGGCATGAAGTGTTAACAAGCCTGCATTTTTAGCAAGGTTCACTAATTCTTGGCGAAGTTCAGGGTTAGGCCCATGGGGAGTTTCGCGCGGGTCACCCTCGAAGGGGATGATCTTTTGAGCAATAAATTGCCGAGTTTTATCCTTTAGGGCAATTAGCTCAGGTGTTTGTAAAAAATCCATATCTCATTGTAATCGCTGATATTTAATTGCAATGAGCAAACTTAGAGCTTTAGAGCCCCGCGATGGTTAGGGTTTTCGATATAGAAGGAAGTGGTGCAGATACACTATTCTTAATGAATTCAGGCTCATAGGATTGTGTACTGTGGTTACAAACGATCTCATTTTAAAGACGAAAAATTTAACGAAGACTTTCTACGGATTTACTGCGGTTAGTAACGTCAATTTGAATGTCAAGCGGGGAAGTATTCATGCTTTGATTGGCCCTAATGGGGCCGGGAAAACAACGTGCTTTAACTTGCTCACCAAATTTTTAGAACCCACTGCAGGTCAGATTGACTTTAATGGCCAGGACATTACGAAAGAAAAGCCGGCCCAAATCGCTAAGCGCGGCATTATTCGGTCCTTTCAAATATCTGCTGTGTTTCCACACATGACTGCCTTAGAAAATGTTCGCATTGGTCTTCAGCAGGAACTGGGAACCTCTTTTTTCTTTTGGAAAAGTGAGCGCTCTCTCGACATCTTGAATGATCGGGCAATGGATGCACTTTGTCAGGTTGGTCTTGATAGCTTTGCTGATGAGCTCGCCGTTAATTTGCCCTATGGCCGCAAACGCGCATTAGAAATTGCTGCCACTGTTGCCATGAACCCGGAGTTAATGCTCTTAGATGAACCCACTCAGGGAATGGGGCATGAAGACGTGAGTCTTGTCACCGAGTTAATTAAACGAGTATCGCAAGGTAGAACGGTATTGATGGTGGAACACAATATGAAGGTTGTTGCGAACATTGCCAATACGATTTCGGTATTACAGCGTGGCGAGGTGATTGCGGAAGGACCTTATGATCAGGTCTCAAAAAATCCACAGGTGATGGAAGCTTATATGGGTACCGCTGATTCTGAGTTACAAGGACATTAATACCCGATGAGCGCACTGGCTTTAGAAATTCACGATTTGCATGCATGGTATGGTGAGTCCCATGTGTTGCATGGTATTAATTTATCTGTGCGGCACGGTGAGGTGGTCTGTTTACTCGGTCGAAATGGCGCAGGCCGCACTACGACCCTGAGAGCTATCTTGGGCCTCGTTGGAAACCGCACTGGCTTGGTCAAAGTAAATGGACATGAAGTCATTGGTATGCCAACCTATCAGGTGGCTCAACTGGGGATTGGCTATTGCCCTGAGGAACGCGGTATTTTTACAAGCCTCACCTGTGAGCAGAATTTAATGTTACCGCCCAAGGTGGGCGAAGGCATGGCAATGACTGTGGAAGAGATTTATCAGATGTTTCCTAATTTGTATGAGCGTCGTTCTAGCCCTGGCGGCAAGCTTTCCGGTGGCGAGCAGCAAATGCTGGCAATTGCCAGAATCTTACGAACAGGGGCTCATTTACTATTGCTGGATGAAATTACCGAAGGATTGGCGCCGGTCATTATTCAGAAACTAACCGAAGTAGTTCGTGCGCTTAAAGAGCGTGGATTCACGATTATTTTGGTGGAGCAGAATTTTCGATTTGCTTCAAAGCTCGCAGATAGAAACTATGTGATCGAGCATGGGCAAGTTGTAAAAACGGTCGAGAGGGGTGAACTCGAGGCTAGTCAGGAAGAGCTCAAGATTTTGTTGGGCGTGTAGTTTTAATAAGTTGATAAAGTTTATAAGGAGAAGTTCAAATGAAAAAGACAGCAATTGCAACACTTGTCGCCTCTTGCTTTATGGCAGCAGCGATTCCTGCTCAGGCTCAAACGGTTTCGGATAACGAGATCAGAATCAGAATCGGTGTATTGACCGACTTATCTGGTATCTACTCCGCGATTGAGGGTCCGGGTGCCGTATTGGCTGCCCAAATGGCTGCCAAAGATTTTGGTGGACAAGTCTTGGGTAAGAAAATTATCATTACATCGGCAGACACTCAATCCAAAGCAGACCTTGCGAGTTCTAAAGCACGCGAGATGTTTGAAAAAGATAAAGTCGACATGATTGTTGGTAACGTTTCCACTGCGTCTGCACTGGCGGCAATGGAAGTCGCTGAACAGTTCAAGAGAGTCTCGATTGTGAATGGCGCTGCATCTTTGCAAATTACCAACGAGAAGTGCACCCCTTATAGCATTCATTATGTCTATGACACCTATGCCCTCTCCCGTGGAACGGGTAAGGCCGTGGTGGACTCTGGTAAGAAGACATGGTTCTTTGTAACGGCGGATTATGCATTTGGTCATACTTTAGAGCGTGACACAACAGAAGTCATTGTTGCCAATGGCGGAAAAGTGCTGGGAGGTGTTAAGCATCCGATTAATACGACCGACTTCTCTTCCTTCATGGCCCAGGCTCAATCCTCAAAAGCGGAAGTTATTGGTTTGGCTAATGCGGGTGGCGACACTATTGGATCTGTAAAACAGGCTGCCGAGCTGGGCATTATGGGATCGAAGCAAACAGTAGTGCCATTACTGATGTTTACAAGCGATATTCAGGCTCTTGGCTTAAGACAAACAGCCGGCATGATTTTTACTGAGGGTTGGTATTGGGACTTTAATGACTCCAATCGTAAATTCGCTGAGCGTTTTATGAAGGAGTTCAAAGGTAAGGCTCCAACATCGGTTCAAGCTGGTGTTTATTCTGCAACGATGCAATATTTGAAAGCTGTCGAAGCAACAAAAACGGATAATTCAGACGCGGTCATGAAGCAAATGAAGTCCGTTGAGATTAATGACGGTCTCTTCAAAGGCAGAATTCGTGCGGATGGTAAGTTTGAGCACGATATGTATTTGCTCGAAGTGAAGAAGCCCGGTGAGTCTAAAGGGCCAAATGACGTAGCGAAGGTTGTGAAGGTCATTGCTGCAAAAGATGCAACTTTGCCTTTAGCGCAATCGAAGTGCAAATACGTCACGAAGTAATTGAGGTTTATTCCTAGCCATGTTTGAGTTACTCGGAATCACGCCCCAAGCTTTAGTCTCTCAGCTTTTGATTGGACTGATTAACGGTTCTTTCTATGCGCTGTTGAGCTTGGGCTTGGCGGTGATTTTTGGATTACTCAATGTGATTAATTTCACCCATGGTGCTCAATATATGTTGGGCGCCATGGTGGCATGGATTGGATTAACTCAAGTTGGGAATTGGATTGGGATGCCAGAATTTCAGATCAACTATTTTGTTGCTCTCTTTCTGGCGCCTTTGATCGTAGGGCTTTTTAGCATCGTGATTGAAAAAACGATGCTAAAGCGTCTTTATCATTTAGATCATCTTTATGGACTCTTATTAACCTTTGGCCTTGCTTTGGTGATAGAAGGAATGTTTCGCCATTGGTTTGGCGCATTAGGTAATAGCTATCCTGTACCAGAGCTGTTACAGGGCGGTATTCGGGTCGCCGAACTCTTTTTACCGTATTACCGATTATGGGTTGTTTGCTTGGCATTGATTGTTTGTTTTGCTACTTGGTATTTCATTGAGCGGACTAGCCTTGGAAGCCTATTACGAGCTGGTACTGAGAACCCGCGCTTATTGCAGGCTCTTGGGGTGAACGTACCCTTGATTGTGACTCTCACGTATGGAGCGGGCTGCGCTCTCGCTGCTTTTGCCGGGGTTATGGCTGCACCCGTCTATCAAGTAACTGCAGTGATGGGCTCTAATTTAATCATTGTGGTATTTGCAGTCGTTGTAATTGGTGGTATGGGATCAATTGCCGGAGCAATTGTTACTGGCTTGGGATTAGGAGTCATCGAGGGACTCACCAAAGTGTTTTACCCGCAAGCATCATCGGTTTCAATTTTTGTCATTATGATTATTGTGCTGCTGATTAAGCCAGCTGGTCTTTTTGGAAAATCGAATTAATCATGAAATCCACACTTACTACCGTCGATAAGATTTCATTGGTTGTTCTGGCCCTGTTGGCAATCGTGCCATTTCAAGGTTTTGTCTACGACCTATTCATGATGAAGGTGTTCTGTTTTGCAATTTTTGCAGCATCCTTAAATCTCCTTCTTGGATTTGCTGGTCTTCTATCTTTTGGGCATGCTGCATTTTTTGGAACCGGTGCCTATATTACTGCTTACGTTATGAAAGAGTGGGGCTTAACACCGGAGCTTGGTCTGATCTGCGGAGTGCTATGTTCTACGGTATTAGGTTATGTTTTTGGTGCTCTAGCAATTCGGCGACAAGGAATTTACTTTGCGATGATCACGCTAGCGCTTGCCCAAGTCATTTATTTCTTGGCAACTCAAGTACCATTCACCAACGGTGAAGATGGCATTCAAGGCGTTCCTCGTGGTAAGTTTTTGGGCTTGATTGAGCTATCAAGCTCAACCCATATGTATTACTTTGCATTGATCGTCTTTATCTTGGCATTTTTTATGATCAAGCGGATTGTCAGCTCACCATTTGGTCAGGTGATGAAATCTATTCGGGAGAATGAGCCGCGTGCCATTTCCTTGGGATATGACGTTAACCGATATAAATTGATTGCATTTACGTTGTCGGCTGGCCTTGCTGGTTTAGGAGGCGGACTTAAAAGCTTAGTTTTACAGCTTGCTTCGCTATCGGATGTTTTCTGGCACACCTCCGGTGAGGCGGTATTGATGACCATACTGGGGGGCATTGGCACGCTATGGGGCCCTGTTGCTGGTGCTGCCGTGATCATTAATCTACAAAATTATTTAGCAAACTTAGGGGGCTGGAGCACGATTGCTACCGGAGCTATCTTTGTAATTTGCGTTTTAGCATTTAGGCGAGGCATCATTGGCGAGATTGCCTACCGTTTAAAGATTAAGCTCTAATCTTCATTCAGCCGAGTTATCTCTCAAAGGACTTTATCATTTAGATAAAGTAATGACGACTGATATGAAAAACGATTCAATCGTATACAAACTTGGGGTCTCCTTAGGTAGCAAAAAATAAATAGCAAAGTCATTCCATTTTTGAATTAATTAACCCCACCTCTTTTATTGCTGCTTGCACGATTGTGTTTGTGGCTTATTTTATATTTGGGGTATCTGGGTTTGGCTCCTCCATTATTGCGGTACCTATTCTGGTTCTATTTTTTCCATTGCAAATTGTTGTTCCCTTAATGGTGATCTTAGATCTTTGCGCAGCCTTTTATTTGGGAGGTAAATCGTATCAAGAGGCGGATAAAAAAGAACTGACTTGGTTATTTCCTTTTACCTTAGTAGGAATGGTGATCGGGATAACCCTACTCTTAAATGCTCCGCAAAAGCCCTTATTAGTTCTATTAGGAGTGTTTGCTGCAGGCAATGGAATCCGTGTTTTAACCCGCTCTCAATCCACACCAATCCCTTTTATTAGTCGCTATTGGGCAATCCCATTTGGTGTAGTAGGCGGAGTATTTACAGCTCTGTATGCCACAGGCGGCGCAATCTATGCATCCTACTTATCAATGCGGCTTGATCAAGCAACGCGCTTGCGCGCTACGATGGCTTTGGCTATCCTGGTGCTGGTATTTATGCGTTTGATATTTATGCTCTTTTCGGGGCTGATTCTGTATATGCCTTTATTTATGCTAGGGCTAGCTTTAATACCCTGCTTGATTGCTGGTTTGTGGTTGGGATCGAAAGCGCATCGCAATTTGAGTATGCATCGTATGCAGCAGGCTTACGGTCTTATTTTGCTGTTTGCGGGCTCAGTACTTTTGTTAAAGCAAGTCATTTAGTTACCAGACTAAAAACATCATGATACGAATTTGTTTAAACGTATAACCCCTCTTTTTTTGACCATGTTCTTTAGTGCTTGTGGAACCATTCAGTCGGCAGTTCAGCAAGATATCACCTCGGTGGGATTGCGGATTGGAACACCAGACTATGAGACTTGCTTTAAAGCCCGTGTCTGAGAGAGGAAAATGGACTATAGCAATGCCTTCTTACCCAGCTCAAAATAATTAAGATCTGCTACATCATTTTTATAGTTAAGTTATAGATTACTAGGGTTAACCCTGTTTAATTTTGTCTTGAGCGCTATCAATGACTTGATTCTTTGGATAACTTATATTAGATTATGAAAGTTAATTTATCATTAGTTAAATAAATATTTAAAGTCCATATGAATCATCCAAAACCCTCTGGTGAAATCAAGGCAGTTGCTATCGCAACGGCAGATGATCTTCGCGCCCGCATTAAACAGAAAAGTAACTTAAAGGGCCGCCAAGCAGATGACGTTGCTATGGAGGCAGTAAAAAAATTAATTGGTGATGGCCCTTATCGGCGCGATCTATTAATTGAAAATCTTCATCTTTTGAATGATGAGTACCGCGCTTTACATGACCATCATTTGGCTGCCCTTGCCAAGCTTATGAACTTGCCTATGGCAGAGGTTTATGAAGTCGCAACTTTTTATCACCACTTTGAAATAGTACGCGGTAATGATCCTGTAGCCGATATCACCGTGCGCGTTTGTGATGGGCTTTCTTGTGAACTTGCCGGCGCAAAAAATTTACTGGAGCGGTTACCAGGAATTTTGGGTCATGCGAAGGTGAAAGTGATTGCCGCTCCCTGTGTAGGCCGTTGCGAGCAGGCCCCTGTTGTAGTAGTTCATCAATATCCGATCCTATTTGCCGATGTTGAGAAGGTCTCGAATGCGATTAAAAATCAACAAACGAAGCACCCCAGAGCAAAAGATGATGCACAGTTCGAGCCTGCTGATTTTGTACAAAAGGGTGTCAGTCCCGAGCAAAAAGTAAATGTGACTTCGCCAGCCTATGTAGGCTATGAGGCATATCGTGCCAAAGGCGGTTATGCATTAGCCACCAGTTTGGCCAATCGTCAGCAAGATTCAGAGACCGTTATCAAGGCGATGGAAGATTCTGGTTTGCGTGGTCTCGGTGGTGCAGGGTTCCCAGCGGGTCGTAAATGGCGCATTGTTAGAGATCAAGCTGCTCCCAAACTGATGGCAGTCAACATAGACGAGGGTGAGCCTGGAACATTTAAAGATCGTACTTACTTAGAACGAGATCCACATCGTTTCCTTGAGGGCATGTTGGTGGCAGCCCAAGTGGTTGGTATTGATGCTTGTTATATCTACTTGCGCGATGAGTACCATGGTTGTCGTGAACTATTGGCCAGCGAGATTGCGAAACTACATGCAAACCCACCTTGCAAATTACCGTTGATTGAATTACGTCGCGGAGCTGGTGCCTATATCTGTGGAGAAGAGTCGGCGATGATTGAGAGCATTGAGGGCAAGCGAGGCGAGCCCAGAATGCGACCCCCTTATATCGCCCAAGTTGGACTCTTTGGACGCCCAACTCTAGAACATAATTTTGAGACCCTCTATTGGGTCCGCGATATTGTGCAGCGCGGATCTCAGTGGTTTAGTTCCTTCGGTCGTCATGATCGTAAAGGTCTGCGAAGTTTTAGTGTGAGCGGGCGCGTGAAGTTACCCGGCGTTAAATTAGCACCTGCCGGTATTACGATTCAGGAGTTGATCGATGAGTACTGCGGTGGGATGCAAGATGGCCATACCTTCTACGGCTATTTGCCTGGCGGTGCATCGGGCGGTATTTTGCCGGCTTCTATGAATAAGATCCCATTGGACTTTGATACCTTACAACCGTATGGCTGTTTTATTGGGTCAGCTGCTGTGGTGGTGTTTAGTGATCACGATAAAGCGCGCGATGCTGCGCTTAATGTGATGCGCTTTTTTGAGCATGAGAGTTGTGGGCAGTGCACCCCATGCCGGGTTGGAACCAGTAAGGTTGCTCAGTTGATGCAAGCACCCAAATGGGATCAGTCAACCCTAGAAGATTTATCAACCGTCATGGTCGATGCCTCTATTTGCGGTTTAGGTCAAGCAGCGCCGAATCCAATACGCTGTGTTACGAAATACTTCCCACAAGAGATTGCTTAAATGAACGCCCCAGTTAATCCAAACGAACTAGAACTTCAATCTGTCGAGTTCAAGCTCGATGGCAAAACAATCGTTGCCTATGAGGGCGAAACCATTCTGAAAGCTGCTAAACGTCACGGTGTTGATATTCCTCATCTTTGTTTCAAAGACGGCTATCGCCCTGATGGTAATTGCCGAGCCTGTGTGGTCGAGATTAATGGCGAGCGTACCTTAGCACCGAGTTGCTGCCGATCAGCCACTGCTGGTATGGAAGTCAAGGCGAATAGTGAACGTGCCATAAAGAGTCAAAAATTAGTACTCGAGATGTTGCTGTCGGATATGCCCGATGAAGGGTATAAGTGGGTAGGTGATAGCGATGCAGAGCGTCAACTGCAACAACACGGTGAGCTAAGTGAGTGGGCTAGTCGCCTTGACGTGCAGGTTCGTCCAGAGTTGAAAGCCTTACGCCGCCATCAACCTCAAGCAGATTTATCGCATCCAGCAATGGCAGTGAACTTGGATGCCTGTATTCAATGCAATCGTTGTGTACGCGCTTGCCGCGAAGAGCAGGTCAATGATGTGATTGGCTATGCCATGCGCGGTGCTCATAGCGAAATCGTATTTGATCTAAGTGACCCCATGGGTTTGAGTACCTGTGTAGCATGCGGCGAGTGTGTGCAGGCTTGCCCGACTGGCGCCTTAATGCCAAAAACCCATATTGGCTCACAAGCAGTCGATCGTAAGGTTGATTCGGTGTGCCCATTCTGTGGCGTGGGTTGTCAGATTACCTATAACGTGAAAGATGAGCAAATTGTGAGTGTGGATGGTCGCGATGGCCCAGCGAACCACAGCCGTTTGTGCGTTAAAGGGCGCTTTGGTTTTGACTACGTCCACAACCCTCAGCGTCTAACAAAACCATTGATTCGTAAACCCGGCATCAAGAAAGACGAAAGCTCGATTGAGTCGTCTGGTAAAAATCCCAGTGATTGGCAGGAAGTCTTCCGTGAAGCGAGCTGGGAGGAAGCTCTTGATCTAGCGGCTAGCAAGTTAAAAGGTTTGCGTGATCAATACGGCAAAAAATCCCTGGCAGGTTTTGGTTCAGCAAAGGGAAGCAATGAAGAGGCTTATTTGTTCCAAAAGCTGGTACGTACTGGATTTGGTAGTAATAACGTTGATCACTGCACACGTTTATGTCATGCATCCAGTGTGGCTGCATTACTCGAGGGTGTTGGTTCTGGAGCAGTTAGCAATCAAGTCAATGATATTGAGCACTCTGGTCTGATCATAGTGATTGGCTCAAACCCAACTGCCAACCATCCGGTTGCAGCAACTTGGATGAAAAACGCCGCTAAGAACGGCACTAAAATCGTGTTAGCAGACCCACGCATTACCGATATTGGTAAGCATGCTTGGCGAACTTTGCAGTTCAAGCCTGATACGGACGTGGCGATGCTCAATGCCCTGATTTACACAGTCATCGAAGAGGGGTTGTGTGATCAGGAGTTTATTAAGAACCGCGCATCCAATTTTGAGGCCCTTAAAGAAAATATTAAGGGATATAGCCCTGAAGCTATGGCGCCCATTTGCGGCATTCCAGCGGAACTGTTGCGTGAAGTGGCACGGGAGTTTTCTAAATCCAAAGCCTCGATGATTTTGTGGGGGATGGGTATAAGCCAGCACGTTCATGGTACGGATAATGCTCGTTGCTTAATTGCTCTAGTAAGCATTACTGGGCAAATTGGTAAACCAGGCTCTGGACTTCATCCACTGCGTGGACAAAATAATGTGCAGGGTGCAAGTGATGCTGGTTTGATTCCGATGATGTTTCCCAACTATCAGCGCGTGGATAATCCAGATGCGCACGATTGGTTTGAGAAGTTCTGGAATACGCCACTAGATAAAAAGCCTGGTTATACGATTGTTGAGATCCTGCATAAGATTACAGCACCTGATTCTGATCCAGATAAAATTCGGGGTATGTACATTATGGGTGAGAACCCTGCGATGAGCGATCCTGACCTCAATCATGCGCGCCATGCACTGGCATCCCTCGATCATTTAGTTGTTCAAGATATTTTCATGACCGAGACCGCCTGGTTAGCTGATGTCATATTGCCTGCTAGTGCCTGGCCTGAGAAGACCGGTACAGTAACCAATACAGACCGCATGGTGCAGTTGGGTAAGCGCGCCCTTAGTCCCCCTGGCGATGCCAAACCGGATCTATGGATTATTCAAGAGTTGGCAAAACGAATTGGCCTACAGTGGGGCTATCAAGGCGAAGAGTGCGGAGTTGCAGAGATTTATGATGAGATGCGTCGTGCTATGCATGCCGCCATTCAGGGGATTACCTGGGAGCGTTTGCAACGCGAGTCTTCGGTAACCTATCCCTGCTTAAGTGAAGATGATCCAGGTCGGCCAATCGTCTTTGATCAGTCATTCCCAACCAAGGATGGTAGAGTAATGCTAGTTCCCGCGGATATCATTCCTGCGAATGAACGGCCCGATGAGACCTTCCCTTACGTATTAATTACTGGGCGTCAGCTAGAGCATTGGCATACCGGCAGTATGACCCGACGCGCTAGTGTTCTTGATGCGATTGAGCCAATGGCCACGGCGTCAATGTGCGGAGCAGATATGACCCAACTCGCGCTTAAATCGGGTGATGTTATTACAATCCGGTCACGGCGTGGAGAGGTGGCTATTCATGTGCGGCGCGATGATGGCACTCCAGCGGGAGCAATCTTTATGCCATTTGCGTATTACGAGGCAGCCGCTAACTTAATGACTAATCCTGCATTAGATCCGTTTGGCAAGATTCCGGAATTTAAGTACTGCGCAGTTGCGGTTACTAAGGGCGGAAAACCTGCTCAGTTCATTGGTTACGAGCTCCTAGTAAACGATGCTATGCTCATTCGATGAGCGCAGAGTATGACAAAAATCATCCTGTTTTAATTATCGGAGCCGGTTTAGCCGGCCTTACTGTCGCCCTGCATATTGCGGATAGTCAGCCCGTTATCTTGATGGCCAAACGCCGTTTAAATGAAGCCGCTACTGCGTGGGCTCAAGGCGGTATCGTCGGCGTACTGGATCAAGACGATAGTATTGATTCTCATGTTGCAGATACCGTTACAGCAGGGGCAGGATTGGTGGTGGAGTCTGTTTCTCGCTATGTGGCCGAGAACAGCGCTCAAGCAATTCGTTGGTTAGTGGATCAAGGGGTGCCATTTACGCCCGATGTCTCTGGCCCTGAGGGCTTGCACCTAACACGAGAGGGTGGGCATACGCATCGACGTATTGCACATGCGGCCGATGCGACCGGTAAAGCTATCCATGATGTTCTATTGGATAAAGCGCAAGCCCATCCCAATATCAAGATCTTAGAGAACTGGATTGCGCTGGATCTCATTACGAATAAACATTTACAGACCCTCACTAAATATAAATCGAATCGCTGCTACGGTGCCTATGCACTTGATATTGAAAATAATCGTGTCGAGACCATCTTGGCCAAAGCCGTCGTCTTGGCTACCGGGGGTTTGGGGAAGGTCTATCGCTATACCAGTAATCCTGATACGGCGACCGGTGACGGTATTGCAATGACCTGGCGTGCCGGCTGTCGGATTGGCAATATGGAGTTTATTCAGTTTCATCCAACGTGTTTGTATCACCCCAGTGACCGAACTTTTTTAATTACCGAGGCAATTCGTGGCGAGGGCGGCTTATTGAAGCTTCCCAATGGAGAGTCTTTCATGTCAGAGCACGATGGGCGTAAGGAGTTGGCTCCCCGGGATATTGTGGCCCGCGCCATAGACTTTGAAATGAAAAAACATGGCCTCGATTACGTCCATTTAGATGCAACTCATTTAGGTGAAGCCTTTATTAAAGAGCACTTCCCCATGATTTATTCCCGCTGCTTGTCGTTGGGGATCGATATTACAAAAGAGCCAATTCCTGTAGTGCCAGCGGCACATTACACCTGTGGTGGCGTGGTTACAGACCTCAAAGGTAGAACCGATCTAACAGGATTGTATGCAGTGGGTGAGGCGACCTATACGGGACTTCACGGAGCAAATCGTCTAGCTTCCAACTCATTGTTGGAGTGTGTCGTGATTGGTAAAGCGGCTGCCCAGGATATTGCCAATCAGGCCAATATTGATTTGCCTGATATTAAACTTTGGGATGAGAGTAAGGTTGAGGACGCTGATGAACAGGTTGTTATTGCCCACAACTGGGATGAGTTACGTTCTTTAATGTGGAACTATGTTGGTATTGTGCGTACCACTCGCAGACTGGAGCGGGCCTTGCACCGTATTGAGCTTCTGCGTACCGAAGTTCAGGATTATTATGCTAACTTTAGAGTAACACGCGATTTGATCGAGTTACGTAATCTTCTAGAGTGTGCAGAGCTCATAGTGCGCTCTGCGCTGATGCGTAAAGAGAGTCGGGGGTTGCATTACAGCCGCGATTATCCAAAGACATGGCCGGTCTCTTACCCGACTATTTTGACTCCAATTCAAACGCAACGAACCTAACTGATTGGGTCAATACGCATCGAGTAATCGATCGCCTGAATATCTTTTGTTAGTTTACCAATTGAAATACGATCAACACCGGTTGAAGCGATTGCTTTGATTTGATCGATGCTTATTCCTCCGGAGGCCTCTAGTAATGCACGACCCGCATTGATTTTGACCGCTAGGCGCATTTGTTCAAGTGAGAAGTTATCAATTAAGATACTCGTAGCCCCAGCCGACAGGGCCTCTTCTAACTCGGTGATACTTTCAACCTCAATCTGAACTTCTACTCCAGCACGCAAGGCATCCGCAGCTTTTAAAGCAGCCGTAATACTGCCGGCAGCAGCGATGTGATTCTCTTTAATTAATATTCCATCCCAAAGAGCCATGCGTTGATTCTGGCCATGACCAATACGGACCGCGTATTTTTGAGCCTGACGAAGACCTGGTAGTGTTTTTCGGGTATCTAATATTGCACACCCATTTGGGTTCGGACTTGCTCCAGCACTAGCATCAACATATTGACGAGTAATGGTAGCTGTAAAAGAAAGGGTTTGTAAAAAGTTCATGGCAGGGCGCTCTGCGCTCAGTAGAGCCCGCGCATTCGCATCAATTTCGCAAACCGTCGTATTGGTTTGCATCCATTCGCCTTCCTGATGATGCCAGTGAATCACTGCGCTTGAATCTAAAGCCAGAAAAATAGCCTCAAACCAAGCAATGCCGCATAAGACAGCCTCTTGGCGAACAATTAATTTGGCATGCGCTCGTCGATTTGCAGGCACTAACTGAGCAGTCCAGTCTCCCTTACCAAGATCCTCTGCTAAAGCATCTCGTACATTACGAGCAATAGCTTGAGAAAGGGATTCGTTTTGCTCAGCCATAAAGGAAAAAACTAAGCAGCACCAATATTTTTTATAAAGCCGTGCTGCGCTTTTGCCAAAAGCTCGGGGTGGGCGCTAGTAAAGTTAAGCATTCGTTCAATGCACCCCAAGGCTTTTGTCCGTATAGTTTCTTCGATCAAAATCTCACCAGTTTGTTTTTCAAGGCAGTCCAAAATTCCGCGGAGCCCGTTCATCGCCATCCACGGGCAATTAGCACAACTCTTGCACGTGGCACTTTCGCCAGCCGTTGGCGCAGCGATTAACTTTTTATCAGGGGCCAGTTGACGCATCCGATGCAAAATACCCTGATCAGTAGCAACAATAAATTCAGTTGCCTTACCATCTACTACAGCTTTAATCATGGCAGAGGTTGAGCCTACAACATCCGCTTGATCGACCACGTGCTGAGGAGACTCAGGATGAACTAGGACCAGGGCATTTGGATGCTTCTTACGCATCGCAGCTAACTCAGTGGCTTTAAACTCATCGTGAACGATGCACGCTCCATTCCAGAGCAGCATATCAGCCCCGGTTTGCTCTTGGATATAACGACCCAGATGGCGATCTGGAGCCCACAAAATTGTTTTACCTTGCTGATTTAAGTGATGCACAATTGCGAGCGCACATGAGCTGGTAACCATCCAGTCGGCCTGCGCTTTAACAGCTGCACTAGTATTGGCGTAGACTACCGTTGTTCGATCTGGATGTGCTTCTCTAAACTGACGAAAGTCTTCTGCTGGACACCCGAGATCCAGTGAGCACGTAGCCTCTAGGTCAGGCATAAACACCCGTTTTTTAGAACTCAGAATTTTTGCAGTTTCACCCATAAAACGCACACCAGCAACAATCAGGTTTTGGGCAGGATGCTTTTTGCCAAAGCGCGCCATCTCCAAAGAGTCAGAAACAAAGCCGCCAGTTTCATGCGCTAAATCTTGAATATCACCATCGACGTAATAATGCGCAACAATCGCCGCATTCTTGGAGCGAAGTAATTGCTTAATTCGACCAATCGTAGCCTCTTTCTCATCGGGCAAGAGAGGGGCAGGTGTTTTTGCCCATGCTTGAGCGATACAGGTTGTTCCAGAAGCATCTTGCTGTGGATAGTCAAAGAATGCACCAGGGTTTTTGTGGTCAATTACCTCAGTCATCCCGAAATCTTAACCTGCAATTGCTTTAGGGATAAAATTGTGCCCTTATAGGGGATTTATATGAAACGCATCATGCTCTTGGCTAAACTTCATCGGGTAGTGGTGACCGAAGCCGATCTGCATTACGAGGGGTCCTGTGGGATTGATGAAGATTTGATGGATGCGGCTGATATGCGGGAATATGAAAAGATTGAGCTCTACAACATTAATAATGGCGAGCGTTTTTCAACCTACATCATCAAGGCAAAGCGCGGCTCTGGGGCAATTTCTTTAAACGGAGCGGCTGCGCGTAAGGCGCATGTTGGCGACCACTTGATTATTTGCACCTATGGGCCAGTCGATGATGACCAATCACGGTTACATGCGCCAAAGATCATCTTGGTGGATGAGCATAATCGCATTAAAGAAGTCAAAAAGACTACCAGCTAAAACGGTAGTTTGGCATCGGGCTTCACAGCCAATAGGGCTCTCTTAAATTCCCCCTGGATTCTCTGAATTGCCTCTTCGGAATCTGCCTCAAAACGTAAGACCACAATCGGAGTGGTATTCGATGGTCTCGCTAGACCAAAGCCATCGGCATATTCCACTCGAACACCATCAATCGTATTTATTGACTGAGAACTTGGGAATTGCGGATTGGCTTTTATCTTATCAAGTAGGATGAAGGCTTCACCTTCAGCGCAGGGTAGCTGTAGTTCAGGGGTACAAATTGCATTGGGTAATGCATTGAGAACTTGGCTGGGATTACTAACTTTACTAAGGATCTCCAGTAAACGAGCGCCGGTATAGAGCCCATCATCAAAGCCAAACCATCGATCCTTAAAGAAGATGTGCCCACTCATTTCTCCTGCTAGTGGTGCGCCAGTCTCCTTGAGCTTAGCCTTCACTAGGGAGTGACCTGTTTTCCACATCAGCGCTTGACCGCCGTGCTGTTCGATCCAAGGAGCTAGATTACGAGTGCACTTAACGTCATAAATAATTTGCCCATTGGGGTGGCGGGTTAGAACATCTTTGGCAAACAACATCATTTGTCGATCTGGGAAGATCACTTGGCCATCTTTGGTCACCACACCTAAACGATCTGCATCCCCATCAAAGGCTAAGCCCAACTCATTGTCAGTGCTGGCGAGATTGCGGATCAGGTCTCGCAGATTCTCAAGATGGGCTGGATCAGGATGATGATTGGGGAAATTGCCATCAACTTCACAAAAAAGTTCTTGAACTTCACACCCTAGAGCTCTAAAAAGTTCTCCGGCAAAGGCGCCACCTACACCATTGCCACAATCAACGGCGATTTTCATGGGTCGCGCTAACCGAATATCGCCAACAATGTATTTGAGGTATTGAGGAAAGATGTTGAACGTTGAGAGTTTCCCTACACCTTGACGAAAGTCTTCACGCTCAATTTGTTTACGTAAGTCTTGGATTTGATCGCCATAAATTGCCGACCCACCCAAAACCATTTTGAACCCGTTGTAGTTCGGGGGATTGTGACTACCCGTAATCATGATTCCTGATTTGGGTTGGCTAGCACCCAAAGTTTGATTGGCAGCAAAGTAGACCATAGGGGTAGCTACCATCCCTAAATCAATCACATTGATACCCGTTGAGAGAAGGCCCTTGCTGAGAGCTTCGATGAGTTGAGGGCCAGAGAGACGGCCGTCGCGACCAATCACTACCTCGGTCTCACTAAGGTCGCGCATTTGACTACCAAATGCTTGACCAATGGCGTAAGCAATTTCAGGATTTAGCGTTTCATTAATAATGCCGCGGATATCGTAGGCTTTAAAGATAGAGGCAGGAACATTCATAGACTTACTTTTTCAGAAAATCAATTCGGCTAGCGGTAACACCATCAAAGGCATCGCTATTAAATGGCGCATCATTTTTTAATGCATCTTGAATGGGCCGTGCTAAAACTTTACCAAGTTCAACCCCAGGCTGGTCAAAGGAGTTAAGGTTCCAAAGCGCACCTAAGCAAAACGTACGATGTTCATAGAGGGCCAGCAGAGCTCCCAGGTGATAAGCATCTAACTTGGGCAGCATGATTAAATTACTGGGCCTTTTGCCGGCGTAACTCAAATTTGGATCCGTGGACTCTTTGCCATGGGCTAGCGCTTGGGCTTGAGCCAGACAGTTCGCTAATAGGGCGTTGTGATGCTCCTGAGCCTCAGGCAGAGTGCTCATTGCTGCTTTGACGGCAATGAAATCCACAGGAATGACCTCAGGTCCTTGATGAAGGAGTTGAAAGTAGGAATGTTGTGCGTTGGTACCAGCGCTGCCGAATACCGTTGGAGAGCTGACTTTTACAAAATTACCTTGTCGATCAACACTCTTACCATTACTTTCCATGTCTAACTGTTGCAGCCAGAATGGAAAAAGTTCTAAGGCGTGCGCATAAGGGACTACAGCATAGGCTTTGGAGTGGTGTTTGTGTTGTTGATAAAAAAGAGCAAGGGCTAGTAAGCAGGGTAGATTTTGATGAATAGCTGCACTAGCAAAGTGCTGATCCATGGCGTTGGCGCCAGATAAAAGTTGTTTGAAGGTATCAAAGCCATATTGCAAGGCAATCGGCAGCCCAACCGCAGACCATACTGAAAAGCGACCACCCACCCAATCCCAAAATGGAAAAATATTCTCCTTTTGAATGCCAAATGATTCTGCTGCCTTGGTATTGCTGGTAATTGCAAATAAGGAGTTCTGAATTTGGGACGAGGTAAGATTTTTGGCTTTAAACCAGTTGATGATGGTCTTTGCATTCAGCATGGTTTCTGCGGTGCTAAAGGATTTAGACACAATCAATACCTTGGTACTATTCGCTTGAGCACGTTCCAAAATATGGCTTAGTTCAGCACTATCGATATTGGCAGAAAAATGAACCCGCATACTCCGATTTGTTTTGTTCGTGGAGTGAGCCAAGGCCTGAACAGCAAGGCGCGGACCAAAATCAGAACCACCAATCCCAATATGAATTAAATCGGTCACGCCGACCCATTTATTACATAGACCATCAATACGTTGCCACACATCAGCGATTGCTGGCATGACATCCTGTCCGAGATGAGGTACTGGACTTTTATCGAGATTACGAAGGGCGGTATGTAAAGCAGGACGATGTTCAGATGTATTGACGAGGCCTCCCGTTAATAAATCCTTAATTTGTTCTTGAAGACCAATTTGATCCGCTTTTGCAAATAAGCGACCCCATTCTTTTTGATCGATTCCTTGATAGGCAAGATCAAGGGTCAAGCCCGCTGCGCGCAATGAACCAAAAACAGCGTTGCAGGGGTTGAGATGATCGCCAAGACCGGACTGAGTAGACATGACTCGATTTTATCAACAAGCCCCTTAAAAGCCTATTTAAGTCTGAAGTGTTACGATTTTGGCTTAATAAACAACATATCAATATGGAACGATTAGATTGTGTCGTGGTTGGAGCAGGTGTTGTTGGCTTAGCAATCGCCCGAGAGATGGCGTTGCAGGGTCATGAGACCATTATCTTGGAGCGTGAGGCATCATTTGGAACCATTAGTAGCGCTAGAAATAGCGAGGTCATCCATGCGGGCATTTACTACCCAAAAGACTCTCTGAAGGCCAAATTCTGTGTAGAGGGTAATCGCCTTTTATATGAGTATTGCCGCGACCATCAGGTAGGCACCCAACGCTACGGCAAATTAATTGTTGCCAGTGACCAAAAGCAGATCGATGCCTTAGAGGGCCTTTTCTATAAGGCGCAACTCAATGAGGCTCGGGAGATCAGCATCATTTCTGGCACAGAGGCAAAAACTTTGGAGCCCGATCTTAGGGTTGAGGCAGCCATTCTTTCTAAGACGTCTGGCATTGTTGATAGTCATGCATATATGCTTTCGCTTCTGGGTGGATTTGAGGATGCAGGCGGCATGGTTGCTTATTTATCACCCCTGATTCGGGCGACTGTTATTGCGGGTGGATTTGAACTGGAAGTAGGAGGTGCAGATGCAATGCGCCTACAAACAAAATATCTAATTAATTGTGCTGGAATGAGCGCTCCTGACATTGCTAAAAAGATTGGGGGCTTGCCTCCAGAAACAATTCCACAAGCCTATTTTGCGAAAGGCAATTACTTTTCACTCTCTGGTCGATCTCCATTTCAGCATTTGATCTACCCAATCCCGGAGTCTGGAGGTTTGGGAGTGCACTTAACCCTCGATATGGCAGGCCAAGCAAAGTTTGGCCCTGATGTGGAGTGGTTAGAGATCGAGTCGGAAGAGCAAATTAATTACGCCGTTGATCCCAAGCGAGGCGAGCGCTTTTGTGATGCTATCCGTAAGTATTGGCCGAACTTAAAAGATGGCGCACTGCAAGCCGATTATTCAGGGGTGAGGGCTAAGATTGTGTCGAAGGACCAAGCCGCTGGGGATTTTAGGATTGATGGTCCAGAGGAGCATCAAATCGAAGGCCTCTATAATCTCTATGGCTTTGAATCACCCGCATTAACTTCAAGCCTTGCGATTGCGCAGCATTTAAGAAAGACAATGGTTTAGTTGGAAATTTCAAAGCAGAAAGCCTAATTCCGTAACTTCCTTATAATCTGACCTTTAATGGAAGCGTGGCAGAGTGGTTGAATGCACCAGTCTTGAAAACTGGCGAGGATGAAAGTCCTCCGTGAGTTCGAATCTCACCGCTTCCGCCATCTCTCTTATTCGTTCAAGAATAGTTCCTGCAGATCATTCAGATAGCGCATACCCAGTGGCGTTGCCTTGAGTCGAGTTGGATCTTCGTCCAATAAGCCCTTCCGGATTGCCTCATCAATCGCTTTGGAGATTCGATGCAAAGGTAAACCGGTGCGTTCTGTAAATTGATGGGTTAGTACGCCATTGATTAATCGCAAACCGTTGAGCATGAACTCAAAGCTTAGATCACTGAGGGCAATGATGCGATTTTCAATGCATGCAGCATTATCTCTAGCCATCTTGTCCATATAAGTCTCTGGATGGCGCTCACGTACTTGCCGAGTAATCTTATTTGGATAAGAAATCTTCCCGTGGGCACCTGCGCCGATGCCAATATAGTCTCCAAATTCCCAGTAATTAAGATTGTGTTTGCATACCTGACGATCTTGGCAATAGGCGGATACCTCATAGCGTTGATAGCCACTGTCTTGGAGGATGGAGAGCGCAGTATCAAATATTGCGTCACTATCATCCTCACTTGGTAGTGTAGGGGGATGACTTGCAAAGTACGTATTGGGCTCCATCGTGAGGTGATACAGGGATAGGTGCTTGGTATTAAACGATAAGGCTCGCAATAAATCTGCTTTAGCCTCATCCATAGTCTGCTCTGGTAAGGCGTACATTAAGTCGAGATTGATGCTTGCAAAATAGTCTTGGGCAATCTCAATGGCAGCCTGAGCTTCTGAAGAGTTATGGATTCGGCCTAAGGCTTTGAGGTGACGATCATTAAAACTCTGAATCCCTAGCGATACTCGATTAATACCGATCTGAGCAAACTCTCTGAACTTAGCGGCCTCCACTGATCCGGGATTAGCTTCTAAGGTAATCTCAGCATGCGGCTCTAAGGGAAGCAGTGCGCGAACATGAGAAAGGAGTTGATCTAGCCCCGATGGTGATAAGAGGCTGGGGGTACCACCACCAATAAAGATGGTATGAACGCACCGACCCCAAACATTGGGAAGCTCTGTTTGCAGATCAGCAATGAGCGCTTGTATATAACGCTGCTCATCAAAGCCGCCATCCTTTACTTGATGGGAGTTAAAGTCGCAATAGGGGCATTTGCGCTCACACCAAGGAAAATGAATATAGAGCGAGAGCGGGGGTAAAGCCTTGAGTTGAATAGCAGAGTCAAGCATTGCTAGTGAAAAAAGATGAATGGCGCAATTGATTCATGAGCTCTCTCAAGGCTTGACCACGATGACTAATTTGATTCTTATGCTCGGGGCTAAGTTCTGCAGCCGTCTTATTGAGCTCTGGGAGAAAAAAATAAGGGTCATAACCAAATCCATTAATACCCCGAGGTGCATCGATGATTTCACCATCCCAACGTGTTTCCACAATAAGAGGCTTGGCATCAGTAGCATTTCGGACTAACACCAGGGCGCAGACATAATGGGCGCGTCGGTCTTTCTGATCGCGTAGGGCAGTAATAAGTTTTTGATTATTGTCGGCATCAGAACAGTGCGTGCCAGCAAAACGAGCCGAGCGCACCCCCGGTGCTCCAGCAAGAGCATCCACACAAATCCCAGAGTCATCGGCGAGAGCGGGAAGAGAGCTGAGTTGACTAGCATGCCTAGCCTTGGCTAAGGCATTGTCAACAAAAGAGTCAAAAGGTTCATCTGCGGCTGGGATCTTGAGCACCCCTTGAGCAATTACATCGATGTAAAAGGGTTGAAGTAGCTCAGCAAACTCTCGCAATTTGCCAGCATTATTAGATGCCAATATGAGGCGCTGCTTCATCTCAGGAGAGCGCTTTTCTTTGCAGTGAGCTCAACTCCTCGATACCGGCTTCCGCCAAATTAAGCAGTGCCTCTAGTTCGGCGCGGGAGAATGGAGCTCCTTCTGCAGTTCCTTGTACTTCAATCATGCCGCCCTTACCAGTCATCACGATATTCATATCGGTATCGCAGGCAGAGTCCTCTGCATAATCCAGATCCAACACAGGAACGCCTTGATAAATACCAACGGAGATGGCTGCAACGCTATCTAAAATTGGATCGCTGGATATCATTTTGTTTTTGAGTAAGAGGCTGACCGCATCGCGGGCCGCAACATAAGCCCCCGTAATGGCAGCTGTTCTTGTGCCACCATCCGCTTGCAAGACATCGCAGTCTAGGTGGATGGTGCGTTCACCCAAGACCTTCAGATCAAAGACGCTGCGCATCGCACGGCCGATTAAACGCTGGATTTCTTGGGTACGGCCACTTTGTTTACCTCTGGCTGCCTCACGATCCGAACGGGTATGGGTAGAGCGGGGTAGCATGCCGTACTCCGCGGTAACCCAGCCCTCACCAGAGCCTTTTTGATGGGGCGGCACTTTTTCTAGGATGCTGGCAGTGCATAAGACCTTAGTATCCCCAAACTCAATCAGGACAGAGCCTTCAGCGTGTTTTGTGAAGGATCGAGTAATAGTAACGGGCCGAAGCTCACTGGCCTTGCGTTGACTAGGGCGTTGGTAGGGTTGATTCATGGGAAGATACCTTTGCAATTTACAATACCTACATGATATCGAGCATGACAGGTTATGGAAGTGCCTCCCGCCAAATTGAGTTGGGCTCTGGGAGCTTTGCTAATTTACAGGTAGAAATCAGGGCGGTGAACAGCCGTTTTCTGGATCTGAGCTTTCGGATGCCTGACGAGTGCCGCAGTGCTGAAATAGGTATTCGAGATCTCTTAAGCAAATCCCTCAAGCGGGGAAAGATCGAGGTACGAGCTGCTTGGCGCATAGCGCACTCTGATTCAGTTTCTGTAAAAACGACCATTGGTCTTAATCAAGCCACCTTAAGCGCTCTTCAAGAACTTCAACAAGGGATCCAAAAACAATTTCCGAATGCAGGTGAACTGCGTATGGCAGACATCTTGCGTTGGCCGGGGGTTGTTGCAGAATCAGAAACCACAGAAGATCAATGGCAGTTTGCGAGTATTGAAGCCAGTCAGGAAGCCCTAAAACAATTACTGAGAGCACGTCAAGTGGAAGGCAAGGCCCTTGCTCTAGTACTGGGTAATATTTTGACCTCGATGGAAGCTATCGTGACTCGGATAGAACCCCAGATGCCAGAGATCGTGCACCAATACCAAACTAAATTGGTAGTCCGACTTGAGGAGGCCTTGGGTTCCTATTCCAAATCAGCCCAACTTCCAATCAACGCGGAGTTGATGGAAAGAATTCGGCAAGAGGTTGTTCTTTATGCCGTTCGGATTGATGTGGCTGAAGAGCTAGCACGCCTGCAGACCCATTTTCAAACTGCTTATTCTGCCCTAAAAGAGGGTGGGCCCGTGGGTAAGCGTTTAGATTTCTTGGTTCAAGAGCTCAACCGCGAGGCTAATACTTTAGGATCTAAATCAGTTAATCCGAACTTTACCAACGCCGCACTCGAACTCAAATTATTGATTGAGCAAATGCGCGAGCAGGTACAAAATCTCGAGTAAGGCTAATTACTGATGAACACAAGCTCACAATCGTATAAGGGAAGTATGTTGATGGTTGTGGCACCCTCGGGTGCCGGTAAATCATCGCTGGTAAACGCATTATTAGAATCAGACCATAGCCTACAACTTTCTTTATCGTGCACCACCCGAGACCCGCGTGCTGGGGAGTTGGATGGTCGAGACTATGCATTCATCTCCAAAGAACAGTTTTTAACCAAAAGAGACTCCGGTGATTTCATGGAATGGGCTGAGGTGCATGGTAATTTATATGGCACGTCGCGTTCCTGGATCGAGAGCCAAATGCAAAAAGGCAGTGATGTCATTTTGGAAATTGATTGGCAAGGCGCACAACAAATTCGTCAATACATACCGCAAGTGATCTGGATTTTTATCTTTCCACCCTCGATTGAGGCCTTAGAACAGCGCCTGCATAAACGCGGACAAGATGATGAGCAAACGATTGCCAAGCGGGTAGCTGCGGCTCATATAGAGCTTCAGCATGCTCACCAAGCCGACTTTATTGTGATTAACGAGATCTTTGCCGACGCATTGCGAGATTTACAGGCAATTGTGGCAGCTAGTCGCTTGCGTACTAGTCCTATGATGGCTCGCTATCCTGCACTCGTTAAGCGTCTTGGGGCGTGATTCTAGCTAATCAGTTATCCTATAGGCATTGGAGATTCTCCTAATCCTTAATAAGTGAGTTCCGTATGGCACGTATTACCGTAGAAGATTGTTTAAAAACCGTCCCCAATCGTTTTGAGTTGGTCTTGGCCGCAACCTACCGTGCGCGTCAGCTGGTTCAGGGTCATGCAGCCCGCGTGGATGCTAAAGATAAGGCAACCGTTGTTGCTTTGCGTGAGATTGCTGCTGGCGTAACCGATCGGGATATGTTGACCAAAGTACCTCTTTAAAATTGGAGGTCCCGCTGTGGCGTCACCGGTCACCACATCGGGTTTGCTAGGCGAGATTTCGTCTCGCAAGCTTGGCTCAAATCCGGTTGGTTTAAGTACAAATCAAGGTGTTATTGCATCTTTGCTGGAGCAATCGAGCCGGCATCTTTTTGGACCAACCTCTCAGCCTGCGGTCCCACCAAAGCAACAAGTTGTCTCTATCTCGGGCCTTACCGAGAAACTTCATTACCTCAAGCCAGAGGAAGTAACCCTGATTAAGCGGGCATTTCAGTTTGCCGATGCCGCTCATCTTGGGCAATATCGACATAGTGGTGAGCCCTACATCACCCATCCCGTCTCTGTTGCCGAGTTGTGCGCTAGTTGGCGACTTGATGCGCAAAGCATCATGGCTGCTTTATTGCATGATGTGATCGAAGATTCTGGTTGCACACAAACGGATCTTGTAAACCAATTTGGAGCAAAAGTTGCTGAGCTTGTTGAAGGTTTAACTAAGCTCGATAAATTAGAGTTTCAGAGTCATGCTGAAGCACAAGCTGAGAGCTTTCGAAAGATGTTTATGGCAATGGCGCGCGATGTTCGTGTGATCTTAGTCAAGCTCGCTGATCGTACTCATAATATGCACACCCTAGATGCTGTCCCTGCCGAAAAAAGGCGTCGGGTTGCTCTAGAAACGATGGAGATCTATGCACCCATTGCTCATCGTTTGGGCTTGAACCTGATCTATCGTGATTTACAAGACGTCAGCTTTAAGCATTCGATGCCCATGCGCTTTCGGGTGATCGAAAAAGCGGTCAAGAAAGCACGCGGTAATCGCCGCGAGATGGTTGATAAGATTTTGCAGACTGTTCGGATGCAGTTTGCTAAAGCAGGGATTGAAGTAGATCTGCAGGGACGAGAAAAAACCCTCTTTAGTATTTATAACAAGATGCATGCCAAACATTTGAGCTTCTCCCAGGTCTTGGATGTGTATGCTTTTCGTGTCACCGTTCATTCTGTGGATGAGAGTTATCGTGCCTTAGGGATATTGCATTTGCTTTATAAGCCGATGCCGGGTAAATTTAAGGATTACATCGCCATCCCCAAATTAAATGGCTATCAGTCCTTGCACACCACGTTAGTAGGTCCATCCGGCGTACCCGTTGAGTTTCAGATACGAACGGCCGATATGCATGCAGTGGCAGAGTCTGGTGTAGCCGCCCATTGGGCCTACAAAGATGGCTCTCCCGAGTTAAGTGAAGTTCAAAATCGGGCGCACCAATGGCTTCAGTCTCTGGTGGATATTCAAGACAATAGTGGCGACTCACAAGAGTTTTTGGAGCATGTCAAGATTGATTTATTCCCGGATGCCGTTTATGTGTTTACTCCGAAAGGGCAAATTCGGGCCTTGCCTCGGGGTGCCACCGCACTTGATTTTGCATATTCGATTCATAGTGATTTAGGTAATACCTGTGTAGCGGTCAAGATCAATAATTTGCAATTACCACTCAGAACTGAACTCAAGAACGGTGACATTGTAGAAGTGATTAATTCGACCTCATCGCAACCTAACCCAGGCTGGCTGGAGTTTGTTCGCACCGGTAAAGCGCGTGCTGCGATTCGTCATTCATTAAAGACCAAGCACTATGCAGAGGCTCTGCAACTCGGTGAGCGATTATTGGCGAGCGCCTTACGACAACATGGGGTTGATGCAGGCTTATTGGTGCCTGAGTTATGGGAGAAATTGCTGCATTGGACTGGTGATAAAACGCGTGAAGAGGTGTGTGTGAACATTGTGCTTGGGCGCAGAACGGCACAGGAACTTGCTACGCGTTTAAAGATTTTGATTGGGGAAGAGACCGGTTCAGAACAAATGCGACTCGGTACAGGAGATTGGAGTACCTTGCACAATGAGCCTCAAGGACAGGCAATTGTGGTGGATGGTCGTGAAGGGATGTCAGTAAGCTTTCAAAGCTGTTGCCATCCCATTCCGGGAGATGACATCATCGGCTACCTTGGTAAGGGTGAGGGCCTACAAATTCATACGCAGGATTGCAAAGTAGCTTTTCGGATGCTTTCAAAAGATAGTGATAAGTGGGTGGGTGTACAGTGGAGTAAAGACACAAATCGGGAATTTGATGTCGCCATCATCATTGATACTAAGCAAGGAAAGGGTGTGCTAGCAAAAGTTGCCAGCAGTATCACGTCAGCTGATTCGAACATCTTAAACGTTTCGATGGACGATAAGTACAAAGAAGACTCGGTGACAATGCGCTTCACGATTCAGGTTTCTAATCGCCTGCACTTATCCCGAGTATTAAGAGGTCTGCGCTCTAACTCGGATGTATTCAGAGTGATTCGTAATCGTAGTTCCTAAGTCGGACGACTAAAGCTCGTCGTAATTCACTGCAACAATATCAATCTCTTTAGGCCCTGCGGGGGTTTGTATTTTGACCGTATCCCCAACCTTTGCCTTGATGAGTGCCTTGGCGATCGGCGAGACCCAGCTCACATAGCCTCGTTCAAGATCTACTTCATCAACCCCAACAATCCGAATAGTGATCTCGGTACCCTCGGAATCGCTGTATTGAACAGTAGCACCAAAGAATATTTGCTCGGGATCGCCGCCATTAGCAATTCGATCGGAGTTGTTGACCACTACGGCATTTTCGAGACGCTGATTTAAGAAACGAATACGGCGATCAATCTCGCGCAAGCGCTTTTTGCCATAGATATAGTCCCCATTTTCGGAACGATCACCATTGGATGCAGCCCAATGTACAACTTGCACAATCTCAGGGCGCTCTTGATCCAAAAGTTGTAATAACTCCGTTTTCAGGGCTTGATGTCCTATGGGAGTAATGTAGTTCTTCTTATCCATGGCAATAATTCTGCCTCATGCGGCTGTAGCTCAGTTGGATAGAGTACTTGGCTACGAACCAAGGGGTCGTGGGTTCGAATCCTGCCAGCCGCGCCATATTCCTCACTTTTGCCCCTTAATGGGCAAATGCCACAGTGCCTAAATTGTTTGCTTTAATGCTAATTAAGAAGCTTAATTTTAAAATCATCACGTTATACAGGTCATAAGCGTGAAAAATTATTTTCATAATAATCAATTGAAATTACCCAAGGAGACGAAATGGATTTAGGCGTAAAGGGAAAAACAGCACTGGTTCTTGCATCAAGCCGAGGACTCGGTCAAGCCATGGCTGTTGCCTTGGCACGTGAGGGAGTGAAGGTCGCAGTAACCGGTCGCAATGCCGAAGGTCTCCAGCAGACTGTGCAGATGATCGAGGCTATGGGTGGAAAAGCCTTAGCCTTAAATTGGGATTTAGCAAATCTTGATTCTGTTGATAACCATATTCAACAAGTCGAGTCCCAGTTGGGGCCCATTGATATCTTGATTAACAATACCGGTGGCCCGCCCCCTACATCTGCTACTGGGCAGGATCCACAGTTATGGCAAAAAAGTTTTAATGAGATGGTCTTATCCCTGATGGCCATTACAGACCGAGTATTACCAGGTATGCGTGAACGTAAGTGGGGTAGAGTAATTACCAGCACGACCTCGGGTGCAATTGTGCCAATCAAAAATTTAGCAATCTCTAACACTTTGCGTGCTGCATTATTGGCATGGTCAAAGACCTTGGCGGCTGAGGTAGCTGCAGAGGGGGTTACTGTCAATGTTGTGATGCCAGGCCGTGTTGCAACTGATCGATTGCGTCAATTGGATGAAGCACGTGCGAAGCGCGAAAACATTAGCTATGAACAAGTTGTGAACGCAAGTCTTAAAACCATTCCCATGGGACGTTATGGTGATCCTAAGGAGTACGGCGACACGGTCGCGTTCTTGGCAAGTGCTAACGCGTCCTATATCACTGGATCGGTCATCCGCATTGATGGTGGCCAAGTGCCGAGTATTTAATCACTATGCTCAGGTTCACCAAGGAGCTACGCGCAAAAGAGCTCCTTTGGCTTTTCATAGCTCTCGTTTTATCGGTTGCCGCATTATCTAGTGTCAGTTTTCTAGCCGACCGTTTACAACGTAGTTTTGAGATCGATGGGCGTACTTTACTTGCCTCTGATTTGTTGATAGCTGCAGATCAGCCCATTGCCACTCAACTCATTGAGGAAGCAAATACAAAGAAATTAGGAATAGCACAAACCATCGTGTTTCCTAGTATGGTGAGCCATGGTAGCGAAAGTAAATTAAGTTCGCTCAAGGCAGTTAGTAATGCATATCCACTGCGCGGCAAGTTGCAAATCAGTCGTCAAGATGTACGCAGTAATAATAAAAATTATTCTGTGCTTGAGGTCACTGGGATGCCACCCAAAAATACGGTTTGGGTAGACCCCGCTGTATTAATTTCTTTGCAGGCTAAGATTGGGGATCGTCTAACCATCGGGGATCGTCAATTTCAGATTGATGCTGTGATTGTTCGTGAGCTTGATCGCGGCGCTGCATTTATGAATTTTGCGCCCCGCGTAATGATTTCTTTAGATGATTTAGCAAGCACAGGTCTAATCGGCTTTGGAAGCCGAGTTACCTATCGTCTATTACTTTCTGGGAGTGATGCTCAAATAAAGTCTTATCAAAACTGGGCCACCCGCTTAATCGAACAGCAAAAACTACGAGGTCTGCGTATAGAGTCTTTAGAGAACGCACAACCGGTGATGCGTAAGACCTTAGAACGCGCTGAACGATTTTTATCGATTGTTGCTTTGATGACCGCTCTCATTTGTGCCCTTGCAATTGCGTTGGCGGCGCGTCGATATGTATTAAAACAAGCAGATATCAGTGCGGTCTGGAAATGCTTTGGTGCCAGTCAAGGCATGATTTTGCGCAGACAACTCTATCTACTCGCTATTATTGGACTGGCAGCTAGCTTTTTGGGAGCGGCGATCGGTTGGTTTGCGCAAGAAAGTTTGATGCAATTACTCGGAAGCTTAATTCGGGGCAGTCTTCCAGCGCCATCCATTTGGCCTATGGTTTGGAGCATTATTTTTGCACTTTTACTGTTAATGGGTTTTGCAGGCCCGCCCATAGTCACTTTAAGTCAGATATCACCCTTGCGTTTAGTGCGACGCGAGTTCGGTAAGGTACCGTTTACTGCTCAGTCTATGGCTGTTTTTGGCCTCATCAGTTGCTTAGCATTAATCTTTTGGGCAACGCGTGATTGGAAGTTGCTGCTGTGGGTTACCATCTGTTTTGGTGCTGGAGCAATCCTCTTTGCGGCCTTAGCTTACCTAGGTCTTTGGAGTTTAGGGCGATTTGCGCAATCAAGCCAGTTGGCTAATATTGGCTTTGCACTTCGTTTTGCCATTAGCGCACAGTCGCGGCGGGCTGCCTTTGCAATGATTCAGGTGAGCTCACTGGCGCTGGCAATCATGGCACTGCTTTTGATCTTTCTGCTGCGACAAGATTTATTACAGAGCTGGCAAGCTAATGTGCCGGTCGATGCGCCTAATCGATTTCTCATTAATATTCAAAATGACCAGAGACAAGCGGTGCGGCAGGTGCTAGATAGTGGCGGGGTAGGTCAGGTGCAGTTGTATCCCAT
This sequence comes from Burkholderiaceae bacterium, assembly GCA_009924985.1. Lineage (GTDB taxonomy): Bacteria > Pseudomonadota > Gammaproteobacteria > Burkholderiales > Burkholderiaceae > Polynucleobacter. The sequence continues at coordinate 29,999 of RFQL01000006.1, forward strand.
GGTACGAGGTAGACTCACGCAAATTAATGGGCGTGAGGTCATGCCCGATCAGTACCAATCTGATAATGCCAAGCGCTTGGTTGATCGGGAGTTTAATTTATCGTATACGTCTATTTTTCCAGAAGATAATCAATTGGTATCAGGGCGATGGTTTGGTGATGATGGCAAACCGCAGATTTCAATAGAAAGCGGAATTGCAAAAACCTTGGGACTAGGCTTGGGCGATCAAATGAGCTTTGATGTTGCAGGACAAACGATTACAGGCCCCATCACATCAATGCGTAAATTAGATTGGGGATCCATGCAGGTTAATTTCTTTGTCATTTTTCCACCAGAGGCCTTAAAGAGTTTTCCTCAATCCTGGATTACATCGTATCACCAAGCAAAGAATTTAGACTCTTTGGATATTCAATTGGCGCAACGATATCCAAATCTAACGATTGTTGATATTGATAATTCTTTACGGCAAATTCAAGAAGTCTTAAATCGCTTAGCAAATGCACTTGGCCTGTTACTAGCCTTTACCCTTTGTGCTGCCGTTTTGGTTCTATTTGCAGTTCTTGGCTCAACCCAGGATGATCGGTTTCGAGACGCTGCCTTATTAAAAGCAATGGGCACCTCCAAAAAAACCTTGAGTCAATTAGTATTTATGGAACTTGCAACCATTGGTTTGCTGTCAGGGCTTCTTGGGGGCCTTGCAGCGAGTGTGAGCACATGGGCTTTAGGACGCTACCTCCTCGAAATCGAGTTTTACTCGTTTGCGAGTGCGATTATTCTAGGAATGTTGATTGGGCTACTCGTTAGTCTGATTGCAGGCGTTCAGTTACATCGCAAAATACAAAGTGCTAGCACGATGGAGTGTTTGCGCGCAGCGTAATCAGGTTTTAGTGAGCCCCTCTTTGTTTGGATATCTCGGCAGTTCAACTAGCTTTGTTCCGGCTATTCGGTCTGGTAACCCTTGGCGATTTTTGCGATCAATGTAAATGGTTAGTGGCCATAAAAAAAGAGACACTACAAACAATACGCTAATGATTTGCCAACCTCGTAATGGATAGGCAGTATGAATAACTAAGCAGGGCACTATCCAAAGTGAACCATAGACGTAACGCCAGAAGGCCTGCTTTTTCTCGGGACGATAGCCATCCTCTGTGATGAGTTGTATGCGCCACGTTTGCATTGCAAGAGTTTGTCCATTGCGGCGCCAATACCAGGTGAAGTAGAAAGCTAGCACCCCGTAGAGATAAAAAAAAGTTAGCCAACTTGGTATCGTTATACCAAAGATAATGCCAATCATGAGATTGGGTACTAAGAAAGTGAAAGCAAGAACCCCTAAGAGGATTAATTGTTCGTAGAGATTACAAGAGACTCTTCGCCAAAATCGAGGCGAGGGTAAAGCTTTAAGTTCACTAGGGTTCATGCCCCCCAGTTTATTTGATTGCAGGATTTGATGAAGGACTGCTGCTATTAAGTGCTGGACGTGGTTGTATTGCAGGCGAGGTAACCGCTCCACTTTTTTTCTGGGCACGCTCTTGCTGAGCTAATTTTTGTTTTTCTTCTTCGCTAAGTTGCTGATAAGACTCCCACGCTGCCTTTTTTTGCTCTGACGGGAATTGCAAGCTAGATAAATAATTGTCGCGCGCCATCCGCCGATTTTTTTGGGGAAGTTTTGACCATTCTGACATACGCCCTTGAAGACGCTCTTGATCAGCTGCGCTCATGGTGGGGTAGCGACCTGCTACCTTTAACCATTTCATTTTTCTACTTTGACTAAAGGTAGACCAGTCGGATTCTAAAGAAGCGAGAACAGCTTGCTGGAGCGGGCTTAAATTTTCCCAATCCAATTTCGATGCCTGCTTATTTGGCTGAGACTCTTTAGATGGGAGCTTAGTAACAGGCTCTTGCGAGAAAGCAGAAGTGGGTAAAACGTAGACTAGTAAAGCAAAAATACTGAATGAGAGGGCTGCTTTATTCATCGCTAAATCTTGTCGTTTTCCGCTTTTTGCTCTTCTGGCTCTGGCTTAGCAAGGGTCTTCATTTTTAGATAGGCCATATAACCATTATCTGCAAATGCGCTCGGAGGAACATCGTCGGTTAACAGTGCAATATCTACGGTGGCAATATCTTTGATGCGAAGATCTTCTTGCCATTCAACAATGGCGATAAGGCCTAGCACGACAACAGCAAGGGGAATAAGCCATGTGGCAAATGACCACATAGGATTACCAAAGCGCGGCGCATCGAAGTGATGGCCAGCGCCAGCCATTTGTCGGTCCAGAATGAGATTGGGCTCTTGCTTAACATGACTCATTGCTAGAGTTCGTGATTGCAACAATCGATCTTGAAGATTGCCATCAAGCTGCTGGCTTTGGGTATCCAGAAGATTGGCAACACGTTTACCAAACTGATCCTCAATGGACGGGGTATGCATTTGATGGTTTACTTTCGTATTCACAACACAATTCCTTTGGCTTTTAAGGCAGCGGCCAAGGTATGGGTGGCTCGGGAACAATGAGTTTTTACGCTTCCCTCGCTGCATCCCATGGCAAGAGCAGTCTCGGCCGTACTGAGCTCATCCCAATAACGCATGAGGAAGGCTTCTCGTTGACGAATTGGTAATTTTGTTATTTCAACCTCCAGAATAGCCAATAATTGACTTTGCACGAGCTTTTCCTCCCCGGTTTGGGGCATTTGGGCCTCGTCCCTGATTTCAAGCAGCTCTAGGGGGTCAAAACCATCCTCGCCATCCTGACCTGAGCCAAGCGAGGAGAAAGAGGTCTCATAAGCATTGCGGACCTTTTGACGTCTAAACCAATCGTGAATGCGGTTTTGAAGAATCCGGGTAAAGATGAGAGGAAGTTCGCTCGCAGGGCGATCACCATATTTTTCAGTCAGGCTAATCATGGCATCTTGAACAATATCTAGGGCGCTAGCATCATCGCGAACGGCATAAACAGCCTGTTTAAAGGCTTTTTTCTCAATACCGGCTAGGAATAGGTTCAGTTCGTAGGCGGACGCCATACTAAATCGTGGGCTTAAAAAATAGGTTGATTGGGAACAAATTCGCTTATAAATCGATCTGAATTAAGGGCTTAGCTCGCTCATTCTAGGCTATTGCTTTACAATATTAGGCTTACCGCAAAGAAACCATCCATGAAGTGGCTTTAATTTTCTACGCGGCGGTGCCGTTCGAACCCGGACCATAAGTAAGGGACAGAACAGCCTAAACAATTTTTTGCCGAAAATTGCAAAGGAAAAGGAAAAATGAATACAACAAGTGCTGAGTTTTTAGCGAATAAAGCTGGTCAAACCCCAAGTGGGGTAATTTCAGAAAATAATACGCCTGCCTCTGGACCAGAAATGATTGGTGCTGAGATGCTCGTGCATGCTCTCCATGCCGAAGGTGTTGAATATGTGTGGGGTTATCCCGGCGGGGCTGTACTCTTTATTTACGATGAGATCTTCAAGCAAGACAAGTTTGAACATATCTTAGTTCGTCATGAGCAAGCTGCAGTGCATGCTGCCGATGGTTATGCCCGTGCAACCGGTAAGGTTGGTGTTGCACTTGTAACCTCGGGTCCTGGAGTGACCAATGCGGTGACTGGTATTGCTACCGCTTACACCGATTCGATCCCAATGGTCATCATTACCGGTAACGTACCAACGTATGCGATTGGGGAGGATGCTTTCCAAGAAGCAGACACGGTTGGAATTACGCGTCCGATCGTCAAACACAATTTTTTAGTCAAAGATATTAAAGATCTTGCCTTAACCTTGAAAAAGGCATTTCATATCGCACGTACTGGCCGACCTGGCCCCGTTTTGGTGGACATTCCAAAGGATATATCGGCAACCAAAGGCCCATATATTTATCCGGATACTTTAAATATGCGTTCATATAACCCAGTGGTTAAGGGCCATAGTGGACAAATTCGTAAAGCCGTCTCTCTATTACAAGAGGCAGAGCGCCCCTACATTTATACCGGTGGTGGCATCATCATGGCGGATGCTGCTGCGCAGTTAAAAGAGTTTGCTGAACTTTTGGGTTATCCAGTAACCAATACTTTGATGGGTTTGGGAGGATTCCCAGGTACTCACCAGCAGTTTGTTGGCATGCTCGGAATGCATGGTACCTACGAGGCCAACATGGCCATGCAGCATTGCGATGTATTGATTGCGATTGGCGCACGATTTGATGATCGTGTAATTGGTAATCCAGCGCACTTTGCAAGCCACCCGCGCAAGATTATTCATATTGATATAGATCCGTCCGTGATCTCCAAGCGAGTAAAGGTGGACGTTCCAATTGTTGGCGATCTCAAAGAGATCTTGGTAGACATGTCTGCACAGATTCGGAGTGCGCCTGCTCGTAAAAATCAAGCTAATGTTAAAGCCTGGTGGGATCAGATTGCGCTATGGCAAACAAAAGATTGTTTGAAATACGATACCAAATCGCAAATTGTGAAGCCACAGTATGTCGTTCAAAAACTTTGGGAGTTAACCAAGGGTGATGCCTATATTTGTTCTGATGTAGGTCAGCATCAAATGTGGGCTGCTCAGTTTTATAAGTTTGATGAACCTCGGCGCTGGATTAACTCTGGTGGACTTGGCACCATGGGCGTTGGCTTGCCCTATGCCATGGGGATTAAGAAAGCCTTTCCTGATAAAGAGGTGGTCACCGTGACCGGTGAGGGCTCTATTCAGATGTGTATTCAAGAACTCTCTACGCTCACGCAATACAACACGCCGATCAAGATTGTTTCTCTAAATAATCGGTATTTGGGGATGGTGCGTCAGTGGCAAGAGCTCACCTATAGCAAGCGCTATTCCAGCTCGTATATGGACTCTTTACCAGACTTTGTGAAGCTAGCAGAGGCTTATGGGCATGTCGGTATGCGAATTGAAACGAAAGCCGACGTGGAGCCTGCCCTCAAAGAAGCATTTAAGCTCAAGGATAGAACCGTATTTATGGATTTCCAGATCGATCCAGAAGAAAACGTTTGGCCAATGGTGCAAGCCGGCAAGGGCATTAGCGAGATGTTGCTGGGAAGCGAGGATTTGTAATGCGCCACATTATTTCTGTCTTGCTAGAGAATGAACCTGGTGCTTTATCACGAGTGGTTGGTCTTTTCTCGGCACGCGGTTACAACATTGAGACTCTTAGCGTTGCGCCTACTGAGGATCCCTCGCTATCGCGCATGACCATAGTAACCATTGGCTCGGATGATGTCATCGAGCAAATCACGAAACATCTTAATCGCCTGGTTGAGGTTGTGAAGGTCTTTGATTTAACCGAGGGTGCGCATTTAGAGCGTGAGCTCATGATGATTAAAGTACGTGCGGTTGGTAAGGAACGGGAAGAGCTCAAGCGGACAGCCGATATTTTTAGAGGTCGCATTATTGATGTGACTGATAAAAGTTACACCATTGAGCTAACGGGTGTAGGTAGTAAGCTTGATGCATTTATCAGCGCCATTGATCGTGCATCCATTCTTGAGACTGTACGTTCAGGCGGTTCTGGTATTGGCCGTGGTGAACGGATTCTCAAGGTTTAATTTCAATCATTCTTCGTTTAATTAAGGAAAAAGTATGAAAGTTTTTTATGACAAGGACGCCGATCTGTCCCTGATCAAAGGTAAGAAGGTAACAATTATTGGTTACGGTTCACAAGGTCACGCTCATGCACAGAATTTGAATGATTCTGGCGTCAAGGTTACGGTTGGTCTTCGTAAAGATGGCGCTTCTTGGAAAAAAGCAGCCAATGCTGGTTTGCAAGTGAAGGAAGTTGCTGAGGCTGTGAAAGACGCTGATGTGGTGATGATGCTTCTGCCAGATGAGCAAATTGGCGAAGTCTATAAGAATGAAGTGCATGGCAATATGAAACAGGGCGCTGCCTTGGCATTTGCGCATGGCTTTAATGTGCATTACGGACAAGTTGTTCCCCGTGCTGATTTAGATGTGATCATGATTGCACCGAAGGCTCCTGGACATACTGTGCGTAGTACCTATACCCAAGGCGGTGGTGTGCCACACCTGATTGCCGTATATCAAGATAAATCAGGTGCGGCACGTGATTTAGCTCTTTCGTATGCAACTGCGAACGGCGGTGGCCGCGCGGGTGTGATTGAGACTAATTTCCGTGAAGAAACAGAAACCGATTTGTTCGGTGAGCAGGCAGTTCTCTGTGGTGGTACTGTCGAACTCATTAAGGCTGGATACGAGACCCTGGTGGAAGCGGGTTATGCCCCAGAAATGGCTTACTTTGAGTGTTTGCATGAGCTCAAGTTGATTGTGGATTTGATCTATGAGGGCGGTATTGCCAATATGAACTATTCGATTTCGAATAACGCAGAGTATGGTGAGTATGTTACTGGGCCCAAGATTGTGACTGAGGAAACCAAGAACGCAATGCGTAAAGCGTTGCACGATATCCAGACGGGTGAGTATGCCAAGAGCTTCATCCTTGAAAATCGTGCTGGCGCTCCAACCTTGATGTCACGCCGTCGCTTGACTGCTGAACATGAGATTGAGGTGGTGGGTGCAAAATTACGCGCCATGATGCCTTGGATTGCAAAGAACAAATTAGTCGATCAATCCAAGAACTAATTCATAGAAAGTAGATCAATTTATGATGTATCCACACCCCATCATCGCTAAAGAGGGATGGTTGTATTTGGTAGTGATCGGGGTGCTTGCCTTTGTCGTGCATCGCATTGGCGGTTTCTTTTGGTCTTGGCCCCTATGGTTATTTTTTGTTTTCACTCTCCAGTTCTTTCGGGACCCCCAGCGCATCGCCCCGCTTGGTAAAGACCTCGTCCTGTCACCAGCCGATGGCAGGATTGTGGTTGTTGAGAAATCACATGATCCCTATGCAAATCGTGAGGCATTAAAAATCAGTGTTTTTATGAATGTATTCAATGTGCATTCCAACCGCTCTGCTGTGAATGGACTGATTAAGCAAGTGACCTATTTCCCCGGAAAGTTTTTCAATGCCAGCATTGATAAGGCTTCGACTGAGAATGAGCGTAATGCAGTCGTGATTGATGCGAATGGCAAGATCGTTACATTAGTGCAGATTGCCGGTTTAGTAGCGCGCCGTATTCTTTGTTATATCCATAGTAATGATCAGGTGAAGCGGGGAGAGCGTTACGGCTTTATTCGGTTTGGCTCACGGGTGGATGTTTACCTGCCCCTAGAAGCAGAACCATTGGTCAGCGTTGGTGAAAAAGTATTTGCAACCAATACTGCTTTGGCTCGCCTACCAGGTTTGGATTAATTGATGTTGCCACGCCGTAAATTTCGTCAAGATCGTCTCCGTTTTCTAAGGAGTAGAAATGTACGACGCGATGATTGGGACGGCAATGATGAGCCGCTTGATGAGGATTCGGTTGCTGCCCCTATTCGACCCCGTAACAAAAGTATCTATTTGCTTCCCAATGCATTTACAACCGCCGCCTTGTTCTGCGGATTCTTTGCCATCGTCAATGCCATGAATCACCGTTTCGAAGTTGCGGCCATTGCTATTTTTGCCTCATTGGTCTTGGATGGTATGGATGGTCGTATTGCTCGCATGACCAATACCCAAAGTGCTTTTGGTGAACAGTACGACTCATTAGCTGATATGGTCTCCTTTGGTGTGGCTCCCGCACTTGTTGCCTATGAGTGGGTCTTAAAGGATCTTGGGAAGTGGGGCTGGCTGGCTGCCTTTACGTATTGTGCAGGCGCTGCTCTACGTTTAGCTCGCTTTAATGCCAACATCGGGGCGGTTGATAAGAAATTTTTTCAGGGTCTACCCAGCCCGGCCGCTGCTGCCTTAATTGCAGGTTTTATTTGGTTAGCCGATGACAATAAGATTCCGGTTAAAGATTCTGCAATTCCGATCGTCACCTTTTTTATTACCATCTATGCAGGCCTAACCATGGTATCCAATGCGCGTTTTTATAGTGGCAAGGCATTGGATGTTCGTTATCGTGTTCCATTTTGGGTCATGGTTTTACTGATTTTGGGCTTTGTCTTGATCTCTACCAATCCACCCCTGACCTTATTTGGTGTGTTTGTGGTGTACGCCTTATCGGGCTATGTACTCTGGCTGTGGGAGAGGGCTACAGGACGCCGAATTGGTGGAGAAACTACAGCTAACCACAAATCAGATTAAATGCGGTATAGTTAAGTCATGTTATTGAAACCAAGCGCACTTTTACTACTTCTACTAGCACTGGGCTTACGGCTCGAGGCGGGTCGCGCTTAGCAAAATGAATTCGTAGTTACTAGCTAACCAACCAGCCCCAGCCAAACAGCTGGGGTTTTTGTTTTATGGAAAAGAGATAATACGCAGAGTGAAAGAGGGAAATGGAATGAGCGACAAATTAATCATTTTTGACACCACCTTACGCGATGGTGAACAGTCACCTGGGGCATCCATGACCCGTGATGAAAAGGTTCGGATTGCGCGTCAGTTAGAGCGCTTGCATGTGGACGTGATTGAGGCCGGCTTTGCTGCCAGCTCGGATGGTGACTTTGCAGCTATTAGTGCAGTTGCCGCAGCCGTGAAGGATTCGATTATTTGCTCTTTAGCAAGAGCGAATGACGCTGATATTACGCGCGCATCCGACGCCTTAAAACCTGCGAATGCAAAACGAATTCATGTGTTCTTGGCAACAAGTGCTTTGCATATGGAAAAAAAGTTGCGTATGACCCCTGATCAAGTATTTGAGCAGGCAAAGAAATCGATTCGCTTTGCCAGAAATTTAGCCAGTGATATTGAGTTCTCTCCAGAAGATGGTTATCGCTCGGATATGGATTTTTTATGCCGCGTTTTGGAGGCCGTGATTACTGAAGGTGCTACAACGATTAATGTGCCTGACACGGTGGGTTACGCAGTGCCTGAGTTGTATGGTGAGTTTATTAAAACCTTGCGTACTCGTATACCCAATTCTGATAAAGCGATTTGGTCTGTACATTGCCATAACGATTTGGGAATGGGCGTAGCAAATTCTTTAGCAGGTGTTCATATTGGCGGTGCTCGTCAAGTAGAGTGCACCATTAATGGTCTGGGTGAGCGCGCTGGCAATACCTCTTTAGAGGAAATTGTGATGGCGGTGCGTACGCGCAAGGATTTCTTTAAATTAGAACTCGGAATTGACACGAAGCAAATCGTTCCGGCCTCTAAATTGGTCTCGCAAATCACGGGCTTTGTGGTGCAGCCCAATAAAGCGGTGGTGGGTGCCAATGCCTTTGCTCATGCCTCTGGGATTCATCAGGATGGAGTGCTAAAGGCACGCGACACCTACGAGATTATGCGGGCGGAAGATGTGGGCTGGGCTACTAATCGTATCGTGCTTGGTAAGTTGTCTGGGCGTAATGCGTTTAAACAACGTATTCAAGAATTAGGGGTTGTATTGGAGTCAGAGACTGAGCTCAATGATGCCTTTGCACGCTTTAAGGCATTAGCAGATCAAAAATCAGAGATCTTTGATGAAGACATTATTTCCCTGATGTCTGACTCTTCCATTACGGATCAGGGTGAGTACTTTACGTTCATCTCCTTAAACCAACATTCTGAAACCGGAGAAAAGCCAACAGCGAAAGTGGTATTTAAAATGGGTGGCCTAGACATGCATTCAGAGTCTGAGGGCAACGGTCCCGTTGATGCAACTTTGCATGCGATTGAGACCAAGGCTAAGAGTGGCGCTGAGTTATTGTTGTATTCCGTTAATGCAATTACCTCGGGAACGGAATCACAGGGGGAGGTTACGGTACGCCTATCTAAGGGCGGGCGGATTGTGAATGGCGTTGGCATGGATCCAGACATCATTGCGGCTTCAGCCAAGGCTTATTTAGCCGCTCTAAACAAACTGCACGACCCAAATGCCATTAAGCTCAACGCCCAAATGGTACCATAAATCTATAAGTATTTGATTTTTATAGACTTATTATTTAATCATGTCGATCCAAGTGTACCAAATGCTTGGGTCTGTTAGAATGCTGAGGCTTTGATTTATAAAGCTTTTTATTAACACGGCATCTCGGGTGCAAGCTCGAATGTTCGCACGTATGGAGTATGAATATGGCAGTTGCAGACATTAATAAGGCGGAAATCGTCCAGCAAAAC
>RFQL01000051.1 GCA_009924985.1 Burkholderiaceae bacterium
GATTTGGCATGGCGTCGCGTGCGTCACCCCAGCGAGATGTTGACCGTTGGTCAAGAAGTAACTGCCAAGATTTTGAAGTTTGATCAAGAAAAGAACCGTGTTTCCTTGGGGATTAAGCAATTAGGCGATGACCCTTGGGTTGGAATTGCGCGTCGCTATCCACCGAACACGCGTCTATTTGGTAAGGTAACGAACTTGACAGATTACGGCGCATTCGTTGAAATCGAAAGTGGTATTGAAGGCTTGGTACACGTCTCTGAAATGGATTGGACCAATAAGAACGTCGCCCCAAGCAAGGCGGTGTCTTTGGGAACCGAAGTTGAAGTAATGGTCTTAGATATTGATGAAGATAAGCGCCGTATTAGTTTAGGTATTAAGCAATGCAAAGCGAATCCATGGGAAGAGTTCTCGCGTAGCCATCAAAAAGGCGACAAGATCAAGGGTGCAATTAAATCAATTACTGATTTCGGTGTCTTCATTGGCTTGCCTGGTGCAATTGATGGTCTTGTTCATTTATCCGATCTGTCGTGGAATGAGCCTGGCGAAGAGGCTGTTAAAGCATTCAAAAAAGGCGATGAGCTTGAAGCCGTGGTCTTGGCCATTGATGTTGAGAAAGAGCGTATTTCTCTCGGTATTAAACAGATGTCAGGCGACCCCTTTAATAACTACACATCAACCAGCGATAAAGGTAGCCTAGTCTCTGGTACGGTGAAGAGTGTCGATGCCAAGGGTGCTGTCATTCATTTGGCCGATGAGGTGGAGGGCTATTTGCGTGCCTCTGAGATTTCAACTGATCGCGTGGAAGATGCACGTAATGCCTTTAAAGAGGGTGATACCGTCTCTGCCATGATTATCAATATTGATCGCAAGTCACGTTCTATTAATTTGTCGATTAAGGCAAAAGATAGCGCTGATCAGCAAGATACGATGAATAAGTTACAGAGTGATGCAGGTTCTGGTACAACGAATTTAGGTGCCTTGTTAAAAGCGAAAATGGATAACCAAAGCTAAGCCGATTCCGCCACTCGATGAGTGGCGGGCTAATTAGATTATGTCAGATCAAGAGCAACAAGCTATTACCCGTTCCGAGTTAGTCGAGAGTTTAGCGGAGCAGTTTCCGCAACTCTTGCCTCGTGACGTTGAGTTAGCTGTCAAAACATTACTCGACACCATGACCCAAGCATTGGCTGAGGGTAAACGCATCGAATTGCGTGGCGTTGGTAGTTTTGTTCTGCACCATCGCCCTGCTCGTACTGGCCGTAATCCCAAGTCTGGTGAGAAAGTGTTAATTCCTGAAAAGCGGGTACCTCATTTCAAGCCAGGTAAAGAGCTACGTGAGCGAGTAGATTACAAACCACTGAATCAAAAATTAGTGACTGATAAAGGGAGTTCGGGTGCCTAGTCCCGTGGTGGCAGGTCTGTTACAGATCTAAAAATAAGTTCTTTTCTAAAAGCCACTGAACATGATTCAAATTGAAACCGGTTGGTTGCTCCTAATCCCAATCCTTTTTGGTTTAGGTTGGCTTGCCTCACGTTGGGATTTACGTCTAGAGGCGCGTCAAGATGAGCGCGAGCGACTAAAGCAACAGCGCTCCACCTTTAAGGGTTTAAATCTTCTTCTTAATGAACAGCCTGATCAGGCAATTGAAACCTTAGTCAAAGTTGCTCAGCTTGACCCGGAAACAGTTGACCTTCACTTTTCATTGGGGAATTTATTTCGGCGTCGGGGTGAGACCGAACGCGCCATCAGAGTACATCAGCACTTAGCAAATCGTAATGATATTAAACCGCGGGATCGTGATCATGCCGCATATGAATTAGGTCGAGACTTCTTGCGCGCAGGTTTATTGGATCGCGCCGAAGCATCCTTAAATCAAGTAGGTCAGGGTATATATGCCATTCCAGCAAAAGAAAGTTTGTTGGAGATGTATCAGGTTGAGAAGGATTGGAAAAAAGCTATCATTGCCGCTACAGAACTCCAAGGATTACAAGACAAAAGCCATCAGTTAGAAATTGCACAGTTTTATTGTGAGATTGCACAGGAAGCCTTAAGACGTAAAGACATGGCAGAGTCTGAAACAAGTATTAACCATGCCTTGCAATCGATTCCGAACCAAGCTCGTGCCCTTATTTTGCAAGGCGATTACTTTCTGGCAATGGAACGTCCATTACAAGCTATCGAGGTATGGGGTATTGTGCCTAGGGAGCATCCAGCTTATATGCATTTAGTAGCGGATCGCTGGATGGCAGCACACACCGCTGTTAATCAGGTAGGTATTGGTCTTGACCAATTACTGGTACTTTTAAAGACTCAGGCGATTGGAGAGTTATTAGATATTGTGCATAGGCATGTTATGCAAATACGTGGTGCACAAGCGGCTGAGCAAATGTTAGTCGAAGTGATGCAACATTCTCCAACATTGAGCGCACTCTCTAAGTTAGCAGAGACGCGCTTAGTGCTTGCCGAGGTCTCTGGACCCGAAAGCCGAGTTGCTGATTTGAAGTCTACACTAGGTTTGCTAAAACAACGGACGACCGCCCTGGCGCGTTATACCTGCGGTAATTGTGGTTTTAGAGCCCGACGTTTTTATTGGCAGTGCCCAGGTTGCAATCATTGGGAAGCGTATTCTCCAAGACGAAGTGAGGGTGCGGTACCAAGCGGCCCTTCGATGTAAGAAATAAGTCAAAATAATTAGAAATAATAGGCAGTGATTACAGAAATTCGTTCACAGCCTTTTTAAGGAAACCAATTGAAAGTCACAATTATTGGAAGCGGGTATGTGGGACTTGTTACGGGAGCTTGCTTAGCAGAGCTTGGTAACACGATTTTTTGTTTGGATATTGATCAAAAAAAGATTGATATCTTGAACTCTGGCGGCGTTCCTATTTATGAATCTGGTTTGCAAGAGATGATCGCACGCAATCGTGCTGCTGGACGTATTCAATTTTCGACCGATGTGGCTGTTGCAGTGGCGCATGGTGATATCCAATTTATTGCAGTAGGCACCCCCCCTGATGAGGATGGTTCAGCTGATTTGCAGTATGTAATCGCCGCTGCCCGCAATATTGGTAAGCATATGACCGTCCCAAAAGTAATCGTAGATAAATCCACTGTGCCGGTTGGTACTGCAGAAAAGGTGACTGCGGCTATTCAAGAAGAGCTCAAGAAACGAAATCTTGATCCTGCTTTGTGTTCAGTGGTCTCAAACCCTGAGTTTTTAAAAGAGGGGGCGGCGGTAGAAGATTTTATGCGCCCCGATCGGATTGTGATCGGCACCAATCATGATGTAGCTGGATTGCGGGCCAAAGAGATGATGCGTAAGCTCTATGCCCCTTTTAATCGTCACCATGAGCGTACTTATTACATGGATGTAAAGAGCGCTGAGCTTACAAAGTATGCTGCGAATGCCATGTTGGCTACCCGAATTTCTTTTATGAATGAGTTAGCCAATTTGGCAGATGAGGTGGGTGCTGATATTGAGGCGGTTCGTCAAGGCATTGGTTCGGACTCTCGTATTGGTTATGGCTTTTTGTATGCAGGTACTGGATATGGTGGTTCTTGTTTTCCGAAGGATGTTTCGGCACTTTCTCAAACCGCACAACAAAATGGTCGTGATCTCAAGATTCTGCAAGCGGTTGAGGCTGTGAACCAAGCCCAAAAAACGATCCTGATTGAGAAAATTATTAAGCGCTTTGGAGAAAACCTAACAGGGCATCGATTTGCTCTGTGGGGATTGGCATTTAAGCCAAACACTGATGATATGCGAGAGGCACCCAGTCGTTTGATCATCTCAGAGTTGGTCAAGCGGGGCGCTAGTATTTTGGCGCATGATCCTGTAGCCATGCCAGAGGCGCAGCGCTGTCTGGAGCTCGACTTTAAGTCGCACCCTAAGCTTTTAGATTACGTAAAGATGGTAAAGACTCCAGAAGATGCGTTAGACCAAGCAAGCGCTTTGATCATTGTGACCGAGTGGAAGGCGTTTAGAAGCCCTGATTTTGAGGTACTCAAACAAACGATGAAAAACCCCATCATTTTTGACGGCCGTAATTTATATGAGCCCCAAACCATGAAAGAGCTCGGTTTTGAGTATCAAGGCATTGGTCGGCATAATTAGGGTATTGAATAAACAAAGAGCTCAAATTGACTATAGAAAAAGCCGATCGCAATCAATTTAGCAAAACCCGTCTTTTGGTTGTGGGTGATGTCATGCTCGATCGATATTGGTTTGGTGACACAGAACGAATTTCGCCCGAAGCTCCCGTTCCCGTTGTGCAGGTCGAAAAAATAGACGAACGTTTAGGTGGTGCTGCTAACGTCGCGCGTAATGCATCTGCCTTGGGTGCGCAAACCACCATCCTTGGAGTGGTGGGAGAAGACGAGGCAGGTAAGCGGGTTGAGCAACTTCTGCTTGAAAGTGGTGTTCAAAGCCAATTACAAACCGATGGTAATGTTCCCACTACAGTAAAGCTGCGAGTGATTGCCAGACAGCAACAGCTCATTCGCCTAGACTTTGAAGAGGCGCCTAGTCAAATCTCTTTAGATGCAAAATTAAAGCGGTTTGAGAGTCTGTTGCCACACATTGATGTCGTTATTTTGTCTGATTATGGCAAGGGCGCCTTAGAGCAAGTATCTGCCATGATCGAACTTGCGAATGCCAATAAAAAATTAGTACTGGTGGATCCCAAGGGCGATGCATATGATAAATATAAGGGTGCGACGGTATTAACCCCTAATCGCAGTGAGCTGCGTCAGGTAGTTGGTCAGTGGAGTAGTGAGGATGATCTCATATTAAGGGCACACGCCTTACGCAAAAATTTAGGACTTGGCGCTCTATTGTTGACCCGCTCGGAAGAGGGCATGACATTGTTTACAGATAAGAGCACAGAATATGTCCGCGCACAGGCGCGTGAGGTTTTTGATGTCTCTGGAGCTGGCGATACAGTGATTGCTGCCTTGGCGGTTGCAATGGGTGCAGGTTGGTCATTAGAGCGTGCAATGGCATTAGCTAATCGTGCAGGCGGTATTGTGGTCGGCAAACTAGGAACGGCAACGGTTTCTGCAGAGGAGCTTCAATGACTTACATCGTAACGGGTGCAGCAGGTTTTGTAGGCGCAAATATTGTCCGGGCACTAAATGCTCGTGGTGAAAAAAATATTATCGCCATTGACGATTTGCGCCCTGCTGATAAATATCGCAATTTAGCCGATCTTGATATTGCTGATTACATTGACAAAAACGATTTCTTAGAAGGATTTGATGAGGGCTGGTTTGGTAAGGTAAAGGCAGTTTTTCATGAGGGAGCCTGTTCTGACACCATGGAAACGGATGGTGTTTTCATGATGAATAACAATTATCAGTACTCCGTCAATCTGTATGAGATTTGCACTACGCAAAAAGTTCCATTTTTATATGCCTCCTCTGCGGCAACCTATGGCGGATCGGATGTTTTTGTGGAGCAACGACAGCATGAGAAGCCACTGAATATATATGGCTACTCTAAGTTTTTATTTGATCAATATATGCGTGCCCGAATTGCTGAGAATGCACCAACAGCACAAGTGGTCGGCTTTCGGTATTTCAATGTATACGGACCACGCGAGTCACATAAAAGCCGTATGGCCTCGGTAGCATTTCATCACTACCACCAATTTAAGAAAAATCAGACCGTCAAACTGTTTGGTGAGTATGGTGGATATGCGCCTGGTCAGCAAGCGCGCGACTTTGTTTCTGTTGAAGACGTCGTGAAGGTTAATATGTTCTTCCTGGATCACCCTGAAAAGAGTGGTATCTTTAATTTAGGAACTGGAAGGGCTCAACCCTTCAATGACATAGCCTTTGCTACTGTTAATGCAATACGTAAATTAAATGGTGAGAATGCCTTACCTTTGACAGAGTTAGTAAAAGCAGGTTTGATTCAGTACATTCCATTTCCAGATGATCTGCGTGGAAAGTATCAATGTTTCACCCAAGCCGATCTCACGCAATTGCGCGCTGCTGGTTATGCAGCAGACTTCCTAAATGTTGAGGAAGGTGTCAGCCGTTACGTGGCATGGCTGTCAGAGAATTCTGATTTTCTAGCTAACCCACTTTAAACCCGTTTTTTTAGTCAACATAAATTATTTCCTTGCGTTGAGGAATGCTGTGGCTTTTGGTCACAGCGATTTCATTAACAATCATGGAGGAAATATGGACTTATCAACTCTTATTAAGGGATCAAAAAATAGCTTATCCAAAAAAGCGGCTATTTGCATGACTGCATTTGCTCTTACTGCACCACTCTTTATGCAGCATGTGTATGCAGGCCCCGTCAATGTAAATACTGCCAGTCAATCCGAGTTGGAGAGTATTCGTGGTCTGGGACCCTCAAAAGCTAAGGCAATTATTACTGAGCGTGAGAAGGGTGGTGCGTTTTATGACTCTTATGATTTGCACTCACGGGTGCGGGGTATCGGTGAAAAATCAGTAAGTAAATTGATGGAAAACGGCTTAAAGATAGAGGGCCAAAGTGGCTATCGAGAGACCAAAAGTAATGCGCGTTCAGAGTCCCGTTCAAGCCGAAAAAGTACTAAAAACCAAGCTAAGTCGTCCCAGGCGGAGGCTGAGAGGTCGAGTACGCGTAAGCGGTTTTGAGTAAATTTACCTATTGAGTTGCTTGTGACTAAAATGGTCCCATGACTCAAGCAAAGCCACCAGATTCGCTCTATCCAACCATCTCTCAAACCATTGGTAACACTCCTTTGGTTCGCTTGCAGCGTATTCCAGGTGTTGAGAATGAGCGTCGCGGCAATTTAATTTTGGGTAAGCTAGAAGGTAACAATCCTGCGGGGTCGGTTAAAGACCGCCCCGCACTTTCCATGATCTTGCATGCGCAAGAACGTGGAGTTATTAAACCTGGGGATACCTTGATTGAGGCCACTAGTGGCAATACAGGCATTGCAATTGCGATGGTTGGTGCAATGTTGGGCTATAAGATTATTTTGGTCATGCCCGAGAATCAAAGTCTGGAACGTAGACAAAGTATGGCAGCTTATGGCGCTGAATTAATTTTGACCTCAAGCTCTGGAGGTATGGAGTTGGCGCGTGACTATGCCGAGCAATTACAAAAAGAAGGGCGCGGCAAATTATTAGATCAGTTTGCTAATCCGGATAATCCCCGAGCTCATATTGAAACTACTGGCCCCGAGATCTGGCGCGATACCCATGGGCAAATCACGCATTTTGTTTCGGCGATGGGAACGACTGGAACTATTACTGGGGTCTCCACTTACCTAAAGTCGAGGAACCCCGAGATACAAATTATTGGAGGGCAGCCTGAGGAGGGCTCGCAGATTCCTGGGATCCGTAAATGGGCACCAGCCTACCTTCCAAAAATATACCAAGGTGAACGGGTCGATCGTATCGAGTATGTGACTCAGGCTGAGGCTGAAGAAATGGCGCGACGCATGGCAAGAGAGGAAGGTATTTTTTGTGGCATCTCGGCTGCTGGCGCATTGGTCATTGCCTTGCGAGTGGCGCGCACGGTTGAGAACGCAACCATTGTCTTTATTGTGTGTGATCGCGGGGACCGTTATCTATCAACAGGCGTTTTTCCTGCATAGGTTCAGTCTGCCGGCTTCTCGGATTTCTTAACCTTTTTCACTTTCTTCTCCTTTTTTGGTTTTTGTTGCTCCTTTACAGGTTTTGAAGTACTTTGCTCCTGAACAGGAAAGATGCTTTTATTACTGTAACCAAGCGCCTCTGCAAACTCAGCAACACTTTGCGCATAAAAATAGCTACGGTTGTAGTTGACAATACTCAAGAAGTTAGCAAGACCCACCACATATTCAATCTCAGGCACCTCTCCCTTGCCTGGAGAGGGTAGATCTACGATGAGGGCTTTGCTATCAGCCTCGACCCCACCTTGAAAAAGATCGCCTTGTTTAGGCTCTAGGATGCCTAACTCGATTAATTGCTTTACTGTTAATTTAGCAATGGGCTGGCCATCCGCAAGCTCCATGATTTTAGAAAGGGTCTGTTCTTGATTGATGGTGGGAAAGTAAATTGGCATACCGGCCTGCCAGCCGTGTACTTTAAGAAAGTTAGCTACGCTAAAGATTGCATCTCGATTACTTTTGCGCAAATCAATAAGCCCATCGCCATCGCCATCTTTAGCAAATTGCAGAATACTGCCAGGCATAAATTGAGGCAGACCTATAGCACCGGCGTAAGAGCTGCTTTGATTTAAGCAACGGTTAAAACCTTCCTGTTTGCGATTTGTAGTCCGCCAACAGAGGGTAACCAGATCTTTTAATTGATCCCTGAATAAAGTTTGTCGGGCTAAGCGATTAGGTGCTTCTGGGTAGTCAAAGGCGAGACTAGTCAATACATCTTTCACTCTAAAGTTACCCATGTGACGGCCATAGATTGTTTCAACACCAATAATGGCTGCGATGACCTGATAAGGTACCCCGCTTTCTTGCTCAGCCGCTTCAAGGGCTAAACGGTTTTGTTGAATAAATGCCATGCCAGCTTTAATACGAATAGGTTCCACGAAGCGACTGCGATAAACCTGCCAATTTTTTTGAAAGGTAAGCGGAGGAGGGGCTACCAGTTTCTTAACTTGACTTAAGTTTTTACTATCCCGAAAGCCCGGCTCAAGACTTTCTATTGGAATAACTTGGCTTTTAGAGACCTCAAGAATGAATGCTTGTAACTGCTCTTGATAGCTTTTTTCGGACTGTGAATCAATTGGTTCTGAGATCTTTTCTAATTTGGTAGGGGCCGAACCTTCCTGGGCAATTGGTGTGGGGGTGGGGGTAGCGCAGCCCCCCAAAAGTAGGATCAGTCCTAACAGAGATAAATGGGATCGTGTTTTCAAGTTAGCGCTAAGATATCAGTAGTTTTGATAGAGATGCTAGTTTAGCGAGCAAAATAGTAATTTATGCAATATATAAGAGAGACAAGCAAATGACTACAGCCTATATCAGTCATCCTGATTTTATGAAGCACGAGATGGGACGCCATCATCCCGAGTGCCCAGAACGCATTCAGGCGATTGAAGATCAATTGATTCAGAGTCGCTTAGACGGCCATTTAAAACGAATTGACCCGCCACTAGCGACGGAGGCAGATATTACCCGTGTGCATAGTGAGGACCACCTGGCATTCATCAAAAGCAAAGCTCCAACGAGCGGCTATGCCATGATCGATGGCGACACGATTATGAACACTGCCACATGGAATGTCTCCCTACGTGCTGCTGGAGCTGCCATTGCAGCAGTAGACGCAGTGATGAAAGGCGAAGTGAATAATGCGTTTTGCGCAATTCGTCCACCAGGACACCATG
The DNA here is from genome assembly GCA_009924985.1 of Burkholderiaceae bacterium. Lineage (GTDB taxonomy): Bacteria > Pseudomonadota > Gammaproteobacteria > Burkholderiales > Burkholderiaceae > Polynucleobacter. The sequence continues at coordinate 9,327 of RFQL01000051.1, forward strand.
CAGAGCCCCATCGCTCAATGGGATTTTGTGTGTTTAATACGATTGCCATTGCAATACGATACGCACTTGAGCAATATGACCTCGATCGGGTTGCCGTGATTGATTTTGATGTTCACCATGGCAATGGTACTGAAGCGGCATTTATCGATGATCCCCACGTGCTCATGTGTAGTTTCTTTCAGCATCCGTTTTACCCCTACAGCGGTTTGGAAGGAGGCGACAACATGGTGAATATTCCTTTGCCAGCCAACACAAGCGGCAAGGTAGTACGGGAGATGATTAGTAAGATTTGGATTCCGCGTCTGCAAGAGTTTAAACCCCAATTGATCATGATCTCGGCCGGCTTTGATGCCCATCGGGAAGATGATTTGGGTCAAATGGGTTTAGTAGAGGATGATTATGTGTGGATCACACAGCAGCTTATGAATGTTGCTAATCTGACATGCGAGGGAAAAATTGTCAGTTGTCTCGAGGGTGGGTATAACCTCTCTGCATTAGGGAGGAGTGTCGCGGCCCATTTGAGGACCTTGGCCGAGCTCTAAATAGCGATAAAATAACAATTAATAAAACAACTAATTCGATCAATAAGGGTTGCAAATGAAGGTTTTGGTGGCTGTTAAGCGAGTTGTTGATTACAACGTCAAAGTACGTGTGAAGTCAGATCAATCTGGGGTTGATATAGCGAACGTCAAAATGAGCATGAACCCATTTGATGAGATCGCCGTTGAAGAGGCTGTCCGCCTCAAAGAGGCTGGTATCGTTTCTGAGGTGATTGCTTTTTCGGCTGGCCCACAACAATGTCAAGAGACTTTACGGACCGCTTTAGCAATTGGGGCTGACCGTGCTATTTTGTTCGAAACGGATACCGAACTGCAGCCATTAGCAGTTGCAAAATTGTTACAAGCAATTTATCAAAAAGAGCAAGCACAGCTCATTATTTTGGGTAAGCAAGCAATTGATGATGATAGTAATCAGACGGGTCAAATGCTCGCTGCTTTACTGAATCTGCCCCAAGCAACCTTCGCTTCAAAAGTAAGCATTGCGGACGGCAAGGCTCAAGTAACACGCGAGGTGGATGGCGGTCTTGAGACTGTATCGATTTCCTTGCCAGCCGTGATTACAACGGATTTACGCTTAAATGAACCTCGGTATGTGACCTTACCAAACATTATGAAAGCCAAGAAAAAGCAATTAGACATTCTAAAGCCAGAGGATCTGGGGGTTGATATTGCACCTCGCCTAAAAACGATTCGGGTGGAAGAGCCACCAAAACGTACTGCTGGTATCAAGGTGCCGGATGTGGCTAGTTTGATTGATAGATTAAAAAATGAAGCAAAGGTGCTCTAAATGGCTGCTTTAGTTCTGGTCGAGCACGACCATCATTCTTTAAAGGCCGCCACTCATCATGCTGTGAGTGCTGCTAAGCAATGCAGTCCTAACGTGGATCTTTTATTAATTGGTAGTAATGCTGGTTCCATTGCGCAGGCAGCGGCATGTATTGCTGGTGTTCGTAAGGTTTTGTATGCTGATGCGGAACACTTCACGGATCAACTGCCAGAAGTCGTGGCACAACAGATGATTTCTATGGCTGCGGATTATGATTTTTTCTTGGCTCCTGCAACTGCACATGGAAAAAGTGTGATGCCTCGAGTTGCTGCTAAATTAGATGTTGCGCAAATATCTGATATTACTAAAGTTGTATCGATTGATACCTATGAGCGTCCTATCTACGCAGGTAATGCGATTGCGACTGTGCAATCAAGCGATACCAAAAAAGTCATCACGGTAAGAACAACAAATTTTGCGGCTGCATCTGAGGGTGGCTCTGCTGTTGTCGAGTCTATTCAAGCGGTAGATCCATACAGCGCCTCGCAATTTATGGGGCGAGAACTGACGAAGTCGGATCGCCCAGAATTAGCAGCAGCAAAGATTATTGTGTCTGGGGGACGTGGTTTAGGATCTGCTGAGAAATACAAAGAACTCATCGAGCCTCTAGCCGATAAATTGGGTGCCGCCCTTGGGGCATCCCGCGCCGCTGTAGATGCAGGTTATGTCCCGAATGATTATCAGGTGGGGCAGACTGGAAAGATCGTAGCGCCTCAGTTATATATTGCGGTTGGTATTTCAGGCGCGATCCAACATTTAGCCGGGATGAAGGATTCAAAAATTATTGTGGCAATTAACAAAGATCCTGATGCGCCCATTTTTGGCGTAGCCGATTATGGCTTAGTGGGCGATTTATTTACCTTGATTCCTGAGTTAACTGCAGCTTTATAGCCTGCAGTTACTGACTAATTTTTCTGGCTTCTTCAATTTGATAAATGAAGAACTGCTCAAAGCTTACTGCTAAGAAGGTCATCATTACTCCTGCACCAAGGATTAGCGATAAGATTACTGTGATGACGACTGGCCAGCCTGATTCGGTTTTATGATCACTGATGGTGGGATTGAACTGCAAATCCCATTTTTCATCTGGGCGCAAACCAAACACAATGGTTGTTAGCCAACTTGCCTCGATAGCAATGAACCCTAAGACTACTAAGAACCACGCAGCTCCAGATGATCCGGTGTTGAATTGCAAAAGCCAATAACCCATTACTCCGCCGAGTAATGAAACGAGTTGTATCCATCCCCAAAAACTTTTAATCCCTTGGAGATAAAAACAGTTAAGGCCAGTTCCCGGAAAAAATATTCCTAAAGCACAAAACCTAAATTTAGATCGAAAAGTTGGATTCATTTTGATGAGGGATTTATTTTGGAAAAACTTAAGACTTCTCGGTTGGGGCCAATAATCAGTATACGATCTCCATCGCGCGCAATGGTTCTGTAATCATTTAGGAGGTATAAGAATTCACGTTCGATCTCTTCTCGAACCGATGAGCAAGCCATCCGCGTCGTGGTAATTTGTGTGATTGAAAAGCCGCGACTATCTTCTGTGAGCTGACCTGTAAAGCGATTGCAGGCGCTAAAGCCACTTATTCGAGTGCCGCTGAACTGCACCTGAATTTTTTACCTTGATCATTAGGCAAAGAACGCAGACGAACCTCGCCCATGGAATTCGGTGGCAGATTCCAGCGAGATAGTTCCCAGTGTGTTCCTTGTAGCTCGGTGGCGGGAGGGGTATTTTTACCAGCTCATGGAGGGACGATATTGGCGCAAGCACCTAATAAGCAGACCCCGCCCATCAAAAATAGAGTTTGCTGTATTCGTTTGCAGGACAGGATTAATTGCTTAGCCATAAGTACATTATAAGTCATTGATTTATATATATTTTTACTGTCTACTCGGATAAATCTTCATAAGGTGTCTAGAGTTTATAAGGGTTTTCGTCTAGAATATGAGGTTTTCTGAAGTTTGCATCGCATTAATCTGCTTGAAATAGCTAATTGGGCAGGAAAACGATGTATTTAACCAATTAATTAACCCGTTTTACTAGGATTTTAAGGAATAACTATGGTCGTCATTCGACTTGCACGCGGCGGTTCAAAAAAGCGCCCCTTTTATAGCATTGTTGCTACCGATAAACAAAATCGTCGCGACTCTAATTACATTGAGCGCTTGGGTTATTTTAATCCCAAGGCATCTGAAAAGGAGCAGGCAATGCGTCTTGCTCAAGACCGTTTAACGTATTGGACTGGCGTTGGTGCTCAGATCTCT
>RFQL01000052.1 GCA_009924985.1 Burkholderiaceae bacterium
TCGGCAACGCCAAGGTCTGCAGGATGCTGATGTTGAGCGACGCCTTCAGGGATACCGTGATCAGATTCGTGCGAAGACCACAGATTTTGAGTCGATGGCCAAGAAATTTTCAGAGGATGGTTCTGCACAAAATGGCGGTATGTTAGGTTGGATGGGGCCTGGTGATCTCGTACCGCCCTTTGAGATCGCGATGAACCGTTTACAAATCGGCGAGATCAGCGATCCTGTAAAAACTGAATTTGGCTGGCATTTAATTCAGGTACTGGAGCGACGTGATGCACAGCTTACCGTTGAGAAGCAACGGGAGTTTGCGCGCGCAGCTATTCGAGAGAGAAAATTTGAGCAAAACTATCAAGACTGGTTAAGGCAATTACGCGATACAGCAACAGTCAAGATTTTGAACGTGGATGAACAGTTCCGTTAAATTAGCAATTAGTTCAGGAGAGCCTGCTGGTATTGGACCAGAGGTATCGATTGCAGCTGCTAACGCATTTATTGGTGATAATCCTGATGCCAAAATCACTCTGTATGGTGACCGTAGCCTACTACAGACTCAAGGACTGGCAAGTCAAATTCAGATTGCTCATATCCCGCTTATCCAGCCAAACATCATCGGCAAACTAAATCCAGAAAACGCTCCGTATGTTCTTTCTGTGATTCAAGAAGCAAGCTCTGCCTGTCGTAAGGGTATACATGACGCTTTGGTGACCGCTCCTGTACAGAAAAGTATATTAAATACACCCTCTATAAAATTTATGGGCCATACCGAGTTCTTAGCCCAATTAGATAGCAAAGATCAGGTGGTGATGATGCTCTGCGGGCATATCCGAGATCCAAAGAGTGGGAGCAATCAAGCATTTCCATTACGGGTTGCATTGGCAACAACACATTTAGCGATCCAAGATGTTCCTCAAGCCATTCAATATCAATCCTTATTGCAAACCTTACGCATCATTCATGCCGATTTGCAAACCCGCTTTGGTATTGCTAACCCCATCATTATGGTCACCGGCCTAAATCCCCACGCTGGTGAAGACGGGCAACTGGGGACGGAAGAAATTGGGATATTGATGCCGGTAATCAAGGCAGCTAAAGCCGAGGGGATCAACGCATCCGGACCTTATCCAGCCGATACACTTTTCAATCCAGTTCGTTTGCAAGCAGCAGATGTCGTTCTGGCGATGTATCACGATCAAGGCTTGGCCCCCTTTAAGTTTGCAACCTTTACCGAGGGGGTTAACATTACTTTAGGCCTCTCGTATATTCGTTCATCAGTTGACCATGGCACCGCTCTGGATATTGCAGGACAGGGTAAAGCAGATTGGCAGAGTATGTTAGCTGCACTAAATATGGCTAAAGAGCTCAGCATCAGACAGAAGCGATTGAATGCATCAGGCACGTAAGCGATTTGGCCAAAACTTTCTGATTGATGGGGGGGTTATTTCAGGGATTGTGAGAGCGCTAGCACCTGAACTCACTACCCATCTTTTAGAAATTGGCCCTGGTTTGGGCGCCTTAACATTGCCCTTACTTACTCAAGTAAACCATTTAGATGTCCTCGAAATCGATCGTGACCTAGTGCACTATTGGCAGGAGCAAAAGCAAAAACAGACTTTAATTGGATTAAATATTATTGAGGGTGATGCGCTTGAATTTGATTTTCAATCATGGGCTCTGCGGGGTAAAGCAGCTAAACAACGAAGTTGCATTATTGGTAATCTCCCGTACAACATTTCTTCACCACTACTTTTTCATTTAATCTCAGCAGCACCCTGGATCGATGAGCAGGTTTTTATGTTGCAAGCCGAGGTAATAGAGCGTATTACAGCATCAGCAGGCAACTCTGAATACAGTCGCTTATCGGTCATGTTGCAAGCGCGCTACCACGTAGAGCAAATCATGGATGTGCCACCGGAGGCCTTTGAACCTAAACCTAAGGTGAACTCAGCAGTAATGCGTATGATCCCGCGCCGTGATTTCGATCTAACTGAGAAAGAGTGGACTTCGTTAAGCAGACTCGTAGCAATGGCCTTTGCACAAAGACGTAAGATGTTACGTAGTAATTTATTTGAACTCCAAGCAGAACTCATGCTTTCTGAAGAGGAGTTAAAAGCAAGGGCGCAAGAGATTACGGTTGAGCGTTATATTGAATGGGCAAAGATCTTAGTTAAAACGTCATAAAAAGCTTGAAACCAGCTTATTAGTACGCTTTAGGATCAATACGACGCATCTCACCCTCAATCCAGGACTCAACTTCTGTGTGCAGTTGATCACCTGATTTTTCTGAAGAGGTGATTGCCGGACCAATAGACACGGTGATCAGCCCTGGGTATTTCAAGAAACTATTACGTGGCCAATATCGACCAGCATTATGAGCAACAGGTAGGACTGTTGCTTGGGTCAAGCCAGCAAGTCGGGCGCCGCCCTTGCGATAGGGTTTATGTGATCCAACCGGAGTGCGCGTCCCTTCTGGAAACAAAATAATCCATTTTCCAGCCTTGAGGCGAGCCTTACCCTGATTGGTCACCGAGATTGCCGAGCTTTCTTTAGCGGAACGATTGATGTGAATCATATTGAGCAAGCCCATGACCCAACCAAAAAAAGGGATCCATAACAACTCACGCTTAAAGACATAGCAAAGATCTTTGGGGAACATGTTGAGATAAGCAATTGTTTCCCAAGCAGATTGATGTTTGCTGAGGATGACAACCGGTTGATCCTGAACAGCATTAGCATGCTCCATACCAAACACTTGATAGCGAATTCCGCAAAAGAACTCAAGAAAATGAATAATGCTTTTACCCCAAAACTGAATAAGCTGATAGCGTTTATGTTCGTTGATAAAGGGAAAGCTTAATAAGCAAAAGACAGCATAAGGCGGCGTATATAGAATCAAACTTAGAAAAAATAAAAAAGAGCGTAGCCAAATCATGACCGGGACACGATATATTTAGCAAATGCCATCAGATCTGGGTGTATCTGAGTTCCCTCGGGTAGGTCGGCATGATTCATTCTGGATCCTTTGCCGGTTAAAACCAGATGCGGTGTTGCACCCAAGGCAGTCCCTGCTAACAAGTCACGCAGTGAGTCTCCCACAATCGGAATATTGTTTAAAGGTAGATCCTGAGTAGCTCGATCTTTGAGATAGCGGTTAGCAATTTCATGCATTAATCCTGGTTTTGGTTTGCGGCATGAGCATTGATCTTCATCAACATGGGGACAAAAGAAAATCCCATCAATTTTGCCACCAAGGGGCTTGAGTAAATCCATCATTTTTTGATGCATTGCATATAACTCAGAGAGTGGGTAGAAGCCCCGTGCAATACCGGATTGATTGGTGGCGATTGTCAAAATGTAGCCCGCCTGAGATAATAAAGCAATTGCATCTAGGCTATTGGGGATGGGTACCCATTCATCTGCTGATTTAACGTAGTCATCACGATCTTCATTGATCACACCATCGCGATCCAAAATAATCAGTTTATTGACCGCTAGACTCATGCAAGCTTACCGATATCTGCTACCAAATTCATTTTCTGATGAAGCTGATTTAAAAGCGCAATGCGATTTTTTCTAAGTTGTAAATCCTCATCCATCACCATGACATCCGAAAAGAATTGATCAATCGGCTGGCTAAGCGCTACAAGATTTTGTAGTAAACCGATAAAATCTTGACTCTTAAATTGCTGTTCCAGTTTTGGACTAAGAGCCTCTAAGGACTTAAAAAGATTTAGTTCAGCAGGAAGACGCAAAAGTTGAGTTTGAACCTCTAGGGGTAATTTTCCCTCAATTTTTTTCAGAATATTACTAATGCGTTTGTTCGCTGCAGCTAGCTGAGGAGCCTCACTCAGCTCGGTAAAGCCACGGACTGCCTTTAAGCGAATAGTTAAATCATTTATCATGCCTGGATTCATGCTTAAGACAGATTCAATCTCTGGAACTGTATACGGTTTATCACCCAGTAACTGATCTTTAAGATAAGCTCTTAATCGCTCCAGAATAAATTGATAGATCGCCTCGTCGATAACTTCATTTTTTAGCGTAACACCGGAAAACTGGTTTTTTGCTAGACCAATTAATGCTTTAAGGTCTAAGGGTAAATTCTTTTCAATTAAAAGACGGCAAACACCCAGAGCATGTCTCCGCAGGGCAAAGGGGTCTTTATCACCGGTTGGGACTAAGCCAACAGCCCAAATACCCACGATAGTTTCTAATTTATCTGCAATTGCAAGAACGGTACCGACTAGCGTTTTTGGAAGCGCATCGCCAGCAAAACGTGGTAAGTAATGTTCGCTGCAAGCGGCAGCAACATCTGGATGCTCATGGTCTGCTAAGGCATAGTATTGCCCCATTACTCCCTGTAGCTCGGGAAACTCACCAACCATATCACTCAGTAAGTCAGTTTTAGCAAGTTCGGCAGCTCGACTAACAGTTTTTGGGTCGATCCCAATACCAGCTTCATGAATTTGATTGGCAATATGGATCGCAATGGCTTGCACCCGCCCCATTCGTTCTAATTGATTGCCCAATTGATTGTGATAAACGACCTTAGCCAAATCAGGGATACGAGACTCTAGAGAGCGTTTTTTATCTTGTTGAAAGAAAAAGCGGGCATCGGAAAGGCGTGGACGAATGACACGCTCATTCCCTGAGATGATTCCTTCGGGTCGCTGGCTTTCTATATTTGAAACAATTAAAAAGCGATTTTTTAGTTTGCCTGCATGATCAGTCAATGCAAAATACTTTTGATTCGTTTGCATGGTCAGAATTAGACATTCTTGTGGCACGTCTAAAAATTCAGGGTCAAAATGACAGGTATAGATCGCAGGAAATTCAACTAAAGCAGTTACTTCATCCAATAGAGAGTCTGGCATTAATACTCTATCGGACTGGGCTGCTTTTAGTAATTCGGCCTCGATAAGTTGGCGCCGTTTTGAAAATGAGGCAATTACTTTGCCTTCGCGCTTAAGCTCGTTTTCATAATCAACGGCAGACTGAATAGCAATTGGACCAGAGGACATAAAGCGATGCCCCTCAGTGGTGTTACTTGCTGTCATACCGAAGGCCTGAATGGGGAGGATATGTGAGTCATGCATGGCAACAATACGATGAACAGGTCTTGCAAACTCAATATCTTGCAAATCACCATTGGAGTTATGCACTTGGTAATGCATCATTTTGGCAATTGGTAATTGCTTGATTGCCTCTTCAACCGCTACTTGAAGACTACTTTGAAGATCTGCTCCCTTGGCGCTTACGTTAAGGTAAAGCGCCTCATTTTTACCCTCACCACTTTTTTCTAATTGACTAATCGGAGTATTGGCATAACCAAGGGCCGCCAGTTTCTTTTGTAAGGGTGCGCTTGCTTGACCGCGCTCATCAAATGCAATTGAGGTGGGTAATAGCTTTTCACGCACAGGATGATCTGGCGCTTGTGGAAGAACATCTTGGATTAATAAAGCAAGTCTTCTAGGGCTGGCAAAGGATTGCAGCTTGGCATTCGCACCTATTAAATGGACCTGATTTAAGGATTGAAAGATTGATTGAGCAAAAGAATCACCTAAGCGCTTAAGCGTCTTTGGCGGCAACTCTTCTGTAAAAAGCTCAACTAACAAAGCAGCAGATTTCATAGGGGGCTGATACCTTATACAGATTTCTTCTGGAGCATCGGAAAGCCCAGTTGTTCACGCGACTCAAAGTAGGCTTGGGCAACTAATCGGGATAAATTACGAATACGTCCAATGTAAGCCGCACGCTCTGTTACAGAGATGGTGCCCCGTGCATCAAGAAGGTTAAAAGTATGAGCCGCCTTTAGAACCATCTCATACGCAGGGAGTGCTAAAGCAAGTTCCATTAGCCGTTTTGCTTCACTTTCATAATTAACAAAATTACTAAAAAGCAACTCAGTATTAGAGTGCTCAAAGTTATAGCGTGATTGCTCAACCTCGTTTTGGTGATAAACGTCACCATAAGAGACACCATCAGTCCAGACTAAATCAAAGACGTTTGAGCAGTTTTGTAAATACATCGCCAATCGCTCGATGCCGTAAGTAATCTCGCCTAGGATTGGCTTGCAATCTATGCCACCCACTTGTTGAAAGTAGGTAAATTGAGTAACTTCCATGCCGTTTAACCAAACTTCCCAGCCAAGACCCCAGGCCCCTAACGTCGGGTTTTCCCAATCGTCTTCAACAAAGCGGATGTCGTTTTGCTTCAGATCAAGACCTAATGCTCGCAAAGATCCTAGGTATAAGTCCAAAATATTTTCGGGCGCAGGTTTAAGAACTACTTGGTATTGGTAGTAGTGTTGTAGTCGATTTGGGTTCTCGCCATAGCGCCCGTCTTTGGGACGCCGTGAGGGTTGCACATAGGCAGCTTTCCATGGCTCAGGACCGATGGCGCGCAAGAACGTGGCAGTGTGAGAGGTACCGGCACCGACCTCTAGGTCAATCGGTTGTAGGAGCGCACAACCCTGCTGGCCCCAATAGTCCTGAAGCTTAAGAATGATTTGCTGAAAGGTTAGCATGCCAAATCGATGAGTTTAGTAATATCAAGACCTTGATTTTACTCGGCAAAGACTAGTCAGGCCAAAAAGATCCCTCTTACTTTCGGAATCGTAAATACGCCGTTAGCAGGACTAAAAGAGAAAAAATCAGAATAGGCCAATTACCCCAAATCACATAAGGGGTCTGTCCAATGTAAGGCTGGACAGTACCAGAAAGCTCGCCTTGTACAAACTGATCTAAGACTGCCTGTACTTTGCCGCGATGATCAATGATGGCAGTAATGCCGGTATTGGTAGCGCGCAAACTAGGCAAGCCGGTTTCGACCGAGCGTAATTGTGAAAGCCGTAATTGCTGCATCGGGGCCTGGGACCGTCCGAACCAGGCTAGATTGGTAACATTGATTAAAAGACTAACCGGATTTTGGCTCTGGCGTAGGCGACTAGCGATTTCATTACCAAAAATATCTTCATAGCAAATGGAGATCGCAGCATATTGCGCTTTATGAATGTCTTGCTGTTGACCTAAAACAGGAAATGGACTTTGAGTGATGGCGCCCCTTGAAAAATTACTCATGGGCACTTTAAAGGCATCGACAAACCACTGAAAACCAGGTGGAATAAATTCTCCAAAGGGAACAAGGTGATATTTATCGTAATGGTAAGGCACTTGATCTTTAGTAAAGCCAGTGACCCGATTGGAGTATTGAAAGGGATCACCATCCTTTGGAATTTTTCCAATTAGTCCTAAGAGAACTTGGCTTCCTGATTGGTCGACAAACCCCTGAATCATTTTTAGTGATTGATCTGGTAAATCAGGCTCAGGCCATGGAAAAGCAGTTTCAGGAACAATGATCAGATCAGCGGGCGATCGAATAATTGCATCTCGATAAAAATGAATTTGTTGCAAAATTTCTTTGGGATTGAACTTTAGGCTTTGCTCAAAATTACCCTGAATTAAACGGACAGAGAGGGCCGCCCCATTTGGGCTTGTGAACTGCCACATTCCCAATATCTGTACGATAGCAATCGCAGCGAGCACCACCAAAGTATTCTGAATCTTTAACAGACTAAGTTGCCAAGATGCCCAAATGACTAAAAAGGTGCATGCAAGGCCGCCGAGGTATGGGGCAATCTGCATAAAGGGCCCATGCACTTGAGATTCTGCAAGGCCCATCCATGGAAATCCTGTAAATAATTGACCCCGCAGATATTCCGCCATGACCCAAGTGGCCGGCAACACAAGGCCTCGCCAAAAGGAGTTCTGTATCAGAAGCCCACATCCAAAGGCCAAACCAAAGTAGAGCGCCATTAAAACTGCTAAAGCAAAGACGGCAAATGATGATAGGACTGGAGACATACCACCAACATCATGGAGACTGATATAGATCCACCACAGAGCAATGATGAAATACCCTAGACCGAAGACCAATCCACTATTAAAAAGGGCGGCAAATGCATTACTCTGAGATCTGCTAATGACCCACCACACAAAAGCTAATATCACGATTTGGCTATACCCACTGAAGGGTAGCTCAGCAGAGATTGCGAGTAGTACCCCAGCGATGAAAAGTACAGCAAGTTGAATCAGAGTAAATGCTCTGATAGGGAATGCCACCAATTAGACCTCAGTGGGGCTATTTGAATTTGGCACGATCCGACGCATGAGAAGAATATGAACTTGTCGTGGGTCGGCTCGTTGAACCTCAAACTCAAAATCATTGACACGAACCCGTTCACCAAATTTAGGAACTCGTCCAAGGTGTTGAATCACTAAACCGGCAACCGTCTCAACATCATTCGCCTCAAATTGAGTATTTAGATCCTCATTTAATTGTTCTAGTTCTGTAATTCCTTTAATTCGGTAATCTCCATTTTTAAGCACAGTAATATTATCGGCATCTTCGTCAATATCGTGCTCATCTTCGATATCACCCACAATTTGTTCAATCACATCCTCAATCGTGATCATACCGGCGACACCACTGTATTCATCGACCACAATAGCCAAGTGATTACGATTATTACGAAAGTCCTTTAACAAAACACTCAAGCGTTTTGACTCGGGAATAAAGACGGCAGGCCGCAACCAGTCACGAATCTGAAAATCTTTCTCGGTGAGGTGTCGTAAAAGGTCTTTAGCTAAAAGTATGCCAATTACTTGATCACGACTTCCTTCAAAAACAGGAAAACGCGAATGCCCTGTTTTGACCACATCGGCGATGATCTGAGGCAATGGAGAGTTCACGTCAATCCAATCGATTTGAGCTCTTGGCAAAAGAATATCGCGCGCCGATAACTCGCCAACCTGAAAGACTCCCTCGATCATGGACAGGGCATCAACATCCATCAGACCATCCAACTGCGCCTCACGCAGAGTTTCGATTAACTCTTTACGTTGAGTATCGGGGTCAGAGGGTTTGGTAGAAAAAAACGCGCTTAGGCGGTCAATCAAGTTATTAGACATAAATTAAGACATAGCATAAAACATTTTGATGACAGAACACATTTCGAGCAATATTAGTCAATAGGGATTACCAATACCAATGGAAGCCAGTAGCTTAATTTCAAGGGCCTCCATTTTCTTGGTTTGGGTTTTGCTCATGTGGTCATGACCCTGGGCGTGCAGACAGCCATGAATGAGTAAATGTGCCAGATGGTCCTTAACGGACTTACCTTGCACCTTTGCTTCTAGGCACACAATTGGCATGCACAAAACGATATCCGCATCAATAGCTTCATCCTTACTATGATAGGGAAAAGTGAGGACATTGGACGGTTTATCAAAACCCCGAAAGAACAAATTTAGATCATGTGCCTCGGCTTTATTAATAAACCGTACTGTAATACGGCCAAAGTTTGTAAAACACTTTTTAGCCCATTGACCAATCTCTTTTTCGGAGGCAATGGACATCACTTTATTTTTTAGTGCAGCACTTGCATATTGCAGTTCGATAGACGGTAATTTATTCATGGATTGTTCTTTAGGCGGATGCGTAAGTTAGTTCGCCACGAAGGGTATGTTTCAGAACTTCAGTAACCTTCGCATCACGTAATTCGCCAATCCAGCTATCTGCTTGGGGGTGGGCGGCATCAGTTGGGGGAATGAGGATATTAATGACACGGTTGTTTTCAGTGCGACCCAAAAGATGTGCGCCATCGCGTGTGAATCCCTCAATCAAAACACGCTCGGTTTTACCCAACATAGCTTGGCTTACTACAAGCGCTTGAGCATCGATTTGAGCAATGAGGCGTTGCAAGCGCTTGAGTTTAATTGCATAGGGAGTGTCATCGACTAAATTTGCGGCAGGTGTTCCTGGACGGGGACTAAATATAAAGGAGTAACTATTGTCAAAATTGAGATCAACCACCATCTCCATTAACTTTTCAAAGTCAAGCTCAGTTTCGCCAGGGAAGCCCACAATAAAATCACTGGATAGTGACAGATTAGGGCGAACAGCACGCATCTTACGAATAATGCTCTTGAACTCGAGCGCGGTATAACCCCGTTTCATTGCAGCAAGAATGGTGTCAGAGGCATGTTGAACGGGCAGATGTAGATGGCTGACTAGTTGCGGTACCTTGTTATAGGCATCGATTAGGCGCTGTGTAAATTCTTTGGGATGGCTAGTCGTAAACCGAATACGCTCAAGCCCAGGGATTTCTGACATGTATTCAAGTAAAAGGGCAAAGTCAGCAATTTCCTTGGTGTTGCCCATTATGCCGCGATAGGCATTGACGTTTTGTCCAAGTAAGGTAATTTCCTTAACGCCTTGTTCGGTAAGACCCACAATTTCAGTGAGAACATCCTCAAAGGGCCGAGATACCTCCTCGCCACGGGTATAGGGAACTACGCAATAGCTACAGTATTTGGAGCAACCTTCCATGATGGATACAAAGGCCGAGCCCCGTGTTTGACGCGAACGAGGGAGGTGATCAAATTTCTCAATCTCTGGAAATGAAATATCCACTTGCGATTGACCAGTTTCTAGTCTTTTAGAGATTAGATCGGGTAAGCGATGCAAGGTTTGTGGGCCAAAAACAAAATCAACATGAGGCGCACGATTCACAATTTGCTTACCCTCTTGGCTAGCAACACAACCACCAACCCCAATGAGCAAACTAGGCTTATTTTGTTTGAGCTCACGCAGACGCCCTAAATCAGAAAAGACCTTTTCTTGGGCTTTCTCACGAATCGAGCAGGTATTTAGCAAAATAACATCTGCTTCTTCGATAACATCGGTATGGTTCATACCTTGGGATGCATAGAGTACATCGGCCATTTTTGCCGAATCGTACTCGTTCATTTGACAACCAAATGTCTTGATATAAAGCTTTTTCATGTGCCGTTCTCAGATTTATAGCTGGGGGCTATCTTCAATTGTAGTCGAACGCTAGGGTGAGGTGGGTGGATTGGGGTCTTGAAATTAGGCAATCAGTCCCAACATATCAAGAAATCCATTAATGCAGAGGTAAACCATGACGATAGCAAAAGAAACCCTAGGTTTTCAGGCGGAAGTAAAGCAGCTTTTACAGCTGATGATTCATTCCCTATATTCCAATAAAGAAATTTTCTTACGGGAGTTGATTTCAAATGCGTCAGATGCGTCCGATAAGTTACGTTTTGGGGCGATTCATCATGCCGATTGGTACGAAGCTGATCCTGAACTAAAAATTAAGATTCATTTCAATAAAGAGTCTCGAACCGTCACGATTACTGATAACGGGATTGGGATGAACCGTGAGGAGGTGATTGCTAACTTAGGAACTATTGCGCGGTCAGGTACCAAAGAGTTTTTTTCAAAGCTATCCGGCGATCAACAACAGGACGCTGCGCTCATTGGGCAGTTTGGTGTCGGTTTTTACTCCGCTTTTATTGTGGCCGACAATATCATTGTCGAGACCAGACGGGCCGGACTTACTGGAAGCGAAGGCGTTCGTTGGGAATCTCAAGGCACGGGTGAGTTTACGATTGAGACCATCAATCGTCCTGAGCGAGGAACATCGATTACCCTGCATTTAAGAGAGGGTGAAGATGATCTCCTTTCGAGCTGGAAACTCAAATCGATCATTCGTAAGTACTCCGACCACATTTCTTTGCCCATTCAGATGCAAAAAGAAGAATGGGATGAGGCTAAAAAGGAACAAGTCCTCAAAGATGAGTTTGAGAACATTAATCAAGCGACTGCCTTGTGGGCGCGTCCCAAATCAGAGTTAACGGAAGAGCAGTATCAAGAGTTCTACAAACACACCTCCCATGATTTTCAGGAGCCCTTAACGTATTCACATAATCGTGTTGAGGGGCGCAGTGAGTTCACGCAGCTCCTCTTTATTCCTAAGAAGGCAGCTTTTGATCTTTGGGACCGTAATAAGCGCAATGGCATCAAGCTTTATGTAAAGCGTGTATTTATTATGGACGATGCTGAGCAGTTAATGCCGACATACCTTCGTTTTGTATCCGGCGTGATTGACTCCGCCGACTTGCCTCTTAATGTCTCCCGCGAGATTTTGCAAGAGTCACGCGACGTTAAAGCAATCCGCGAAAGTTCCACAAAACGTGTATTAAGTATGTTGGAGGATTTAGCTAATAGTGAGGATGCCGCTAAAAAGGAGCAATATGCCGAGTTCTGGAAAGAGTTTGGCCAAGTACTGAAAGAAGGTATTGGTGAGGACTCTACTAATCAAGAGCGAATTGCGAAGTTAGCTCGTTTCGCTAGTACCCATTCAGACTCAGCCGAACAAGTAGTTTCTTTGGTCGATTATGTTGGTCGCATGAAAGAGGGTCAAGACAAAATTTATTACGTCACTGGAGACTCCTACATAGCCGCCAAGAATAGCCCCCATCTTGAGATTTTCCGTAAGAAAGGTGTTGAGGTTTTATTGCTATCCGACCGAGTGGATGAGTGGATGCTTTCATTCTTTGCAGAATTTGATAGTAAACCGCTTGTATCCGTTGCAAAAGGAGGTTTAGATCTTGGTGCACTAGCTGATGAAGCCGAGAAGAAAGAACAAAAAGAAACGGAAGAACAATATAAAGATCTCATTGAGCGTATGAAGAAGGCTTTAGATAGTAAGGTAAAAGATGTGCGCATCACTTTCCGCCTGACAGATTCTCCCGCTTGTCTAGTAGCCGATGAGCATGAGCTCTCTGGAAATCTATTGCGAATGCTCAAAGCAGCAGGACAGCAAGCCCCAGACACAAAACCCATTCTAGAAATTAATCCTCAGCACCCTTTGGTGCTCAAACTTAAATACGAGGACAAGCAATTCGATGATTGGGCAACAATTTTGTTTGACCAAGCACTTCTTGCGGAGGGTGGGCAATTGCAAGATCCGGCTGCATTTGTGAAGCGGATTAATCAGATGTTATTGGCATAAAGGAAACGCTATGAGAGCAGTCGT
>RFQL01000053.1 GCA_009924985.1 Burkholderiaceae bacterium
TAGCACGAGTGAGTCTCAGGTAACTCGTACTAATTCCGGGTTAGCGAAAACAGCGCAAAAAAGTCAAAGGGGGCTCTTCTATGGCTAATCAGCTGGATTCTCTTATTGGCCTCTGGAAGAGGCTGTAAGAGGGGTAGAGCTGGTAGGTGATGGTAAGAGCCATAGATGGGCATGGAGGGCCTGTAGAGGGGCTGTAGTAAGCCTTAGAGGATAGGGACAGGAGTCGTCGTATTCTGCCCCCAGCGACTAAGCCTCGACAGGGTTAGTACAGCCGTACCATGCGTTGTCCGCTATGGCTGTCTTTAAGTAAGCCCTAGGTATTTTCTGTAAGAAGATTATCTAGGATTATCTTAAAGATATTATCTAAGATTATTTTTTAGATAGATAGGGGGGAATGTACCCTCAGAGCAATTAAGGCTAGCCTAAGGTTAATCTTAGTTATTCTCTTACAGAGGATTACCTAAGGCTAATCTTAGGCTAGCTTAAGGGGTATGGGGTTCCTTTAAGGCGTAAGAACAAATGTACTGTAACACTTAAGGGGTGTAATCCTTCCTCGGTTTGGGCAATAGTTGCCCCATGTGCTATGGTTTCTTTGGTAACCTGTGGTGGGTTTACTGCGGTTGGGGCCCTGAGTGGCCCCTCCCTTTTGTCAGCAAAAAGGCTATGCTATAAATGTTGTATGGGTGGAGGCAATCGCAATGGCTAAACAAAACATCCAGGACGATCTTGCTGATCTCCATGCTGGTTTGGCCCTACTTTTGAAAGAAAAATTACAAGAAGGAACCATTACTGCTGGTGAAATGAATATCCTCCGTCAGTTTTTAAAAGACAATTCAATATCAGCCCAACCCACAGAAGGCACACCTTTTGGCGAGCTAGTGTCAAATCTTCCAGATCTTGATAAAGTAGTGCACATGCCTCGCCGTAGAGCGGCTTAACCCACCATGGCTAACCGTAAACCGTCTGAACTGGCGCAGTTAACTGCTACAAACGCTAGCGACAATGATCGGCTATTAGCTTACGTGCCAGCTGAAGCTACAGCTGTTAACCAAAGCAAAACTATTTCTTTAGGCAATATACGAAAAAAAATTAATACCTTTAATTCGTTTATTAACGTTAAAGACTTTGGGGCAACAGGCACTTATGACGAAGCTGTCGATCAAGGCCCTGCTATCCAAGCAGCAATAGCAGCCGCTTATGCTAGTGCTGGCAATACAGGAGCAATAGTTTATTTCCCAGCAGGTATGTATAGAGTCACCAGCCCAATTAGGACTGGCTTGACCGGCAACAACATTAAATTAATTGGAGCGGGCCCAGTACAATCAGCCATTGTGCAAGCCACTGCTGGTGCTAATGGGTTTGAGCATGGATATAACCCGGTAACAATTGTAGTTGCTAGCAACGTTGCTACTGTTACTTGCTTGTACCCCCATCAATTTACTACTGGCACAATTGGGTCAGGCAATCAAGGCCCACTTGCTCGGCTTCCAATTGAATTTCTTGGCCCTAAAGCAGTTACCGTAACAAGTTCACTTGTGTTTACTTGCCCGGCTACAATTGCAAATGGCAATTATACCGGTGGATTTTTAAGGCCTGGCTATGATCGTTCTTTTTCTGTTGAAGGGCTTTCTTTTTATTGTGGAAATAGCGTTACCCCAAACGTTCAAGGGGGCAATGCTGCAATTGTCGTGCTTGATCCAAACGGCCCTTACCAAAATGTTTGGCAATATGTAACTTTCAAAGGAGCTAATTTTAATGGTGCTAATAGTTGGGCTCAAGGCGTTACTATTTATGGCCCATCTATTGTTCAATGGAATCACGTAAATGTTATTGGCAAACCTAACGCTCAAACGCAAACACTTGCTGGAGCAACAGGCTTAACTTTGGCAACCTATAGCCAAACAAATAATACTACTGGTCAAATAGTTGGAGCATATGCTTCTTTGTTTTATAAATGTCATTTTGATTTTTGGACACAATCAATTGACATGCAATCAGCGCACCAATCCAACCCAGCCGGGGCCGAAATACATGGCCTTGAAGGAATAGTGTTTGATAAAATTGAAGCAGGAGGGCACAATTTCTGCAAACATACAAACACCCTAGGGAACCAATCTAAAGCGTTATCGTTTAAATTTATTGATTGCAATATGGAAATGAGCGGAAACGCATTTGATTTGCAAGGTATAGACAATATTCAAGTTATACGTGGAACGCTTTTAATGAATGGTGGAGATATTGGCAATGTACCGTCTGGTCAATCTATTTATGATGATGTATTTAGATTTACTAACTGCAAAGCCGGGCTTGTCTCAGACGTTGAAATAAACCTCTTCTTTAGCATTGGTTCAGTAGGATCACCTCCTAACAACCGAAAAAGATATATTTATAATTTTGCTAGCGGGGGAACAGGCAACCAAAGCATTGCAATAACTGGCAACGCTTGGGAAATCCATTACAAAAACGGCCAAGCTGTTTTGTCAAACATTGAAAGTGCTATTTATTTAGCTAGTGATTCCCAAAAAATTGCAGAAAAAAATACAAACATTGTTTTGTATGAAGGCGATTCACCTATCCTAACTAAGCAAGCTGGGTTACCCGCAAATTCTGGTTGCTTTAGTACAGCGTATGTCAATAGTTTTATTAGTGGCAACAATTTTGTTACGTGTGATGATTACGGCAATGTCGAGCTGCGAGCGCAGGCTGTTGTTACAACAGATGGCAGCCGTATTGCAACTGTCGCTTTGCCAGCAGGGCTATTTAGTTCTGTTAATGAATTAATACAAGTCCAAATGTCTGGCATTGCAACAGCAGATGCCTTGGGTTATCACGTCCCTGTTGCAATGATGAATGACGATCCAACACCGCCCACTACTGCAAGTTTTAAAATTAAATATGGGGCAAGCACCGGCATGGATAACAAAACGCACCGAATTAGCTATTACATTTCAGGCAAAGCATGACAAATCTTCCAGATCTTGATAAAGTGGTGCACATGCCCCGCCGCAGGGCGGCTTAGTTTCCCCACCTCTTGAAACCATGACTTCAATTCCTGCTGGTTTTGCTATTGCTACCCCAATTAACAGGACTATTGGGGCTGCTGCTGCAATTGGTATGAGTCCTAATTCTTGTGGTGCTGTTACACAAGCAACAAGCAAGACGACAGCTGTAACGCTTAACACCAAAGCAGGTGTTATCACGATGAACGCTGCTGCTTTAGCCAGCGGTGCAGCTGTTAAGTTCACTCAAACCAACACTGCTTGCAGTGCTACTGACGTTGTGATCTGCAACCAAGGTGGCGGTGGTACATCTAACGCATACGGCGTCCATGCTTGTGCTCAAGATGGTTCTATTGATTACCGCATTGTAAATAACACAGCTGGTTCTTTAGCAGAAGCGTTGACCATTAACTTTATTGTTATCGACAGCTTGGCTGGTTAATTTCTAAGTTGAGTCGTCCTGTTGCTACGTGGCATGATTTACCTGAACCGTTTGCAAGCGACTTCAGGTATTTTCTTTGTGTCGTATGGAAACACATGGGTCTACCTGACCCAACACCAATTCAGCTTGATATAGCTGAGTTTATGCAGCACGGCCCTAGCCGTCGCATTATTCAAGGCTATCGAGGTGTTGGTAAATCATGGATGGCAGCTTCTTTTGTTTTGTGGCGGCTGCGGTTAGATCCACAACAAAAGATCATGGTTAACTCAGCCAGTGGGGCAGAAGCTAAAAACTTCACAACCTTCTGCTTACAGCTGATACGTGATATGCCCATACTGAAATGCTTAGAGCCGCAGCGAGAAGAGCAGCGGTCTGCTGTACATGCGTTTGATGTACGACAGTCGCGGCCAGATAAAAGCCCATCAGTAAAAGCTGTTGGTATTTTTGGCCAGGTGACAGGTTCTAGAGCTGACTTAATAATCCCAGATGACATAGAAACCCCTACTACTTCCTGGTCAGTAGGGATGCGGGAGAAGCTACTGGCAGCTGTTGGTGAATACAACGCCATCCTTAAACCCGGTGGTGAGGTCATGTACCTTGGCACACCACAAACAGAAGAGTCGATCTACAACAAGTTGCTGCTTAAAGGCTTTTCTACCCGTATTTGGCCATCTAGATACCCAACCAAACCAGAGAAATACGGTGAATCATTAGCCCCCATCGTCGCAGAAGCACCAAGAGAGCTAATTGGTAAGCCAGTAGACCCAGGTCGTTTCTCTGAAATGGATCTGTTAGAGCGTGAAGTGAGCTATGGCAAATCACAATTTGCTTTGCAGTTTCAACTAGATACTTCCTTATCAGACCTAGAGCGCTTCCCGTTAAGGCTGAGTGATTTGATGGTCCTAGAAGTCTCTGACCACGCCCCAGAGAAGCTTGTGTGGTCCTCTGGCGCTGAATACCGGGTTAGTGACCTGCCTGCTGTTGGTTTTAGTGGTGACTATTACCACCGCCCCGCTTTTATCCATGGCGATTGGCTGCCCTTCCAAGGCTGCGCCATGTTCATTGACCCATCTGGTCGTGGTGCTGACGAAACTGCTTATGCCGTTGTCGCTCACCTCAACGGCAACTTGTTCCTTCTAGACGCTGGTGCCTTTCGTGATGGCTATACAGAAGCTGTGCTTGAAGGTTTAGCTGTTGCCGCTAAACGCAACAAGGTAAACCTGATCCTCCTGGAAGATCAATTTGGCCAAGGGATGCTGGAATCTCTGCTAAAGCCTTACCTACGCTTGCACCACCCGTGCACCGTGGAACCAGTCCGTTCCAATATGCAAAAGGAACGCCGGATTATTTCTGCCCTTGAGCCAGTCTTAAACCAACACCGGCTAATTATTAACCGATCTGTAGTCGAACAGGATAGTCGTGGTCGTGATGACGATACGGTTGAACGCAAGCTGGCGTATCAGCTATTTCACCAGTTAACCCACATCACCTACGACAAAAACTGCCTGCAACACGATGACCGTTTAGATGCCTTGGCTGGTGTCGTCGAATACTGGAACGAATCCTTAGCAATTGATGAAGATAGGGCCATGGCTGACCGTAAGGACGAGCTTTGGGATCTAGAGTTAGAAGCCTTTATGGGAAATATCGAGGGAGCCCTAGATGCACAATTTCTTGGAGTGGCTTTGGAAAATTTACCGAAGACCGGCAAGAGCGCGACATGGATGGCAGCAAGATAAACCAAAAGCTTGGGTTGTACGGTTGCCAGCTACCTTTATTAATCACAAAAACCAAATTTCCAAAGGATCTTTCCAGACTGTAGTAATGGCCGAATCGGAAATAATAGCTTGGGAAACAGCTATGGATTGCGACGTATGGGAAAAGCTACCGTTTGAAGTTAAACATGTTCAAGTGTTCCCCCGTGAAATGCCCACTTGCGTGAATGATCATGTTGAAACCACCTAAGATCATGATGATTAATGCCGATAGCGGCACTGTTTGTCAGATTACTTACAATGGCCAAGTTTGGGAGCATAGCCAAATGTGGCAGGTTATGGTGTATTATCATCAGCTAATGGCAAGCTATCAGCACGACGTAAATAGTGCAGAAGCTTTACAGCTCTCTCAAGATTCCATTCTGGATGCTGCGTCCACCAGCTCCATAATTCCTGACTCCCCTTGCTGCGATTATGCACCGAGCAGCATGGAGCCAAATTAAACCGAGTTGTGTGCCCACCAGCCCTTTTGGGTATTAAATGGTCAAGGGTAATCTTATCAAAATGCTTGCCGCATACATAACAACAACTATCCCATTCTTCTATGATTGATTTTCTAAACTTAGCCTTTGTGATTTTCTTAGAAAGGAGTTCAGTTTCATCAATCTGGTGTTCCATTTAATTTAGGAAGTAGGTAGGAATCAACATCATGGGCGAGCAAATGGCCGTCGCTAGCTGCCATTTCTTTTAGCATGGAAGCGATGTTGTCTTCCACCGTCTCGGCATCATAGGGGCTGTAAACAGCAATAAGAGCCCATACCTCAACAACATGTTGATTGATCATTAAGTGGCAAACTCACAAGATATAGCTACGCCGCCTTTATCCCTTGGCCGTAACTTTAGCCAGAGCCCGCCCAGCGACTTCGGCATAGCAATCTTCTCGACTGCGAATCCTCCAAATTTGCCAAATTCTTCTTTGTAAGTCCCACTTTGCAAGTGTAATCTGTCGGTTATTTCTACAGTACCAACAGCATTAGGCATATAGCAAGTATGCGTTACAACTGTTCTTTCATGGTTGTGACCATTAAGAACAATGTTTGCTGTTGGGAATATATTAAAATACCGCGACCCACCAAGGGTGCCTTTGGTTACTACTCCACCCCAAACGCCATGGTGAAAAGCCAAGGTAGTCATCCGCACTTTACCTTGTGAGCCGTCTGGATTTTGCTGATAGAACTTGATAAAAATAAAACCTTGATAGCTCATGTGTTCTACTTTAGACCCTTTCTCGCGCATTAAACGGGTTACATTGCGTAAGGGGTCTACCTCATTATGTTTCATGATGGCAGTTTCGTGATTGCCATCACTCATCATGTAGATGTTATCTCCCCACCTGCTAAGAAAATTAGCACCTTCTTCAAATACAGTATCGAAATAAGCACCTTTTAAATGACCAATACGGATGCTCCCCTTGTCTGCGCGGCGATCTTTCGAGCCCTGCATTAAACAAAAAACATCCCCAAAAAATAATGCTGGTGCATTTTTAGCCTTAGCCTCATCCAAGTGCCGAGCAAATAATTTTCGGTCACACTTGGGATTATCCAAGTGAATATCGGAAGCTAGAAAGAACTCAAACGTTTCCCCGCATTTATACGGGATGCGGAACTCTAAGACTTCAGGGCTAAGGCGTTTGGTTTCAATCATCGTGGGGAGGGAACGGTTTGCATAAAATCGCCCAACCGCTATTTGGCCCATCGACAAGCCAACGGCGATTGAAATTCAAGCGGGAATAGCGTTGGCCACGACCACCTGCACTACTGATATAGCCGCCTTGGATTAAATTTGCCTCGCCGTTGGGGTCGTTGACCACCCAAAATTGGTTGTTAAAACCCGTAAGCACCGACCAATGGCCACCTCCAGTTGGATGTAAAGCACTGCCGTGGTGTAACCAGCCCACCGCCACGGGCCGATTGTGCCTAAGTTCATTTTCTACCAGGGTTACCGATGCGTTGGTGACAAACCTTGCATCTAAGCCCATGCTTTGCAACGTTTTAACTTGAGCCATTGCGTCCGTAGTATCCCCATATCGACTCCTTGACACGTTATACGCATTATCTGAGTCAACACGTTTCCAAAACTTTGCCACCATGGCGCATGAACTACTGAAGCATTCTCTATAGCCCTGTCCACTGGCATTGTCCAGTTGGTACTCGTAAGGCACGTCAAGTTGTACAGATAATGAAGGCTTGACCGGGGGGTCGCTCCTGAATAGCACCAAAAACTCGGCTTTTTGTTTGTCGTCAAGCTGATCCCAAGCAAAATTCCAGGCAGCCTGCTGGTGAGCAAGGGGTGGTTGTACTGTGTTTTTAACGGCGGCAAGAAAGTTGCTCATAAATCACGTAAGTTTGCTCGTATAATAAGCCTGCATCCCGACTAAACCCATGAAAAAAGGCGGCAAAGGCACCAAGGGCACCGGCAGCAAGAAGGGGTACTAACTATTTCTTGACTAAAGGGGTAAAAATGCCAGCCAATATCTCTATCGCTCGGTACAGTTTGACAAATAAAGCGGTGTAGCGGCCAAGCCTGTCGTTATCCTTTGGTGTTGGTGTCAGGTTTACCACTGCAACTGCTGTGGCATGTACACCAATGGCGGCTCCAACGTACTGGGTCAGTGTTTCAGGAGTGATAATCATGGCTAAAGAGTGGTGGTCGCTTCAACTTTACTGACTCTTTGCTCAACAAGCGACAACCGGCTAAACAATTCACGGTTGGTTTCGCGCATATCAACATGGATAATTTTTAAAGTTTCGGCAATATGCTCCACACTTGAAGTCAACTTTGTAACCGCTCTGCGAGTTTCCTCATTGCGGCTACCTGCCGTCATGCTCACCACGCAGCAGGCTGAGATTAAAGCGCCTGCCGCAGCAGCGAGGATTTCAATCACGGCTCAGGCTGTTGTTGCCCTTAGTTTAGCCCCAAGGCATGCCTTGTGCTTTGGTTGGCGCTGCCTGCTCATCGAGCTGCGCTTGCAATGCCGCCTCGATTTCTTCTACCTTTTCATCACCGCCGAGCTTTTCCTGCACCCAGCCAATTACCAAATCTTTCGTTAGCTCAGCAAACGGGATGATGTTATCTGGATCGGGCTGCTCAAGGCCAATGCTGCCATATGCACTAGCGGAGTAGATGCCATCGGTAGCAGCAATTGTGTAGTGGGCGGTGTACACACAATCCCGTCTACGGTTGTGCGCTCAAGTTGTGCAATGTCCCAGGTGAATGCGGTTGTCATAACGAATGAGATCTACAGGCTGATTGTAGCAAACCCGTGGAAATCCACGGGGTTAGTAGTGGCGTTGACTACTCAACTACAGGCAGAGGTTCACCAAGTGACTCCAGCCAGCAAATTTGGCACCAATAGCCTTCGTGACTTGGAATAGTGCTCACAATTGTGTGGCTGTGAATCCCGTGCTTTGGGCAATCAATCTTTGGTGCTTGGTAGCCGACTGCTAACCTGGGGTAATCTTGTTGGGTCATGGTGGTATGGCGAGGGTCAGAAGAGAAGGTGACTACTTACCTACTTCAATGGCATCCGTGAGTGGTGTCAAGTCTTCTGTTGTCCAGAAGGGTTTGGCAACCATTAGCTCTAGGTGCTCTACATTACGCTTGATTGTGTCGAGTTCATTGGAGGTACGGCTGGGCTTGGCGATCAGCTTGTTGATGAGACGTACGCTGTCAAGGGCAGCGGAATAGTGTTGAGCAATTTGCTCAGCAGTCGGGGCTTCCAGGATTGACATTTGGCTCTTTGGGGAATGAAAGTTAAGCGCCCTTGAGGGCAGCTAGTTCTAATTGTAACTCTTTAACTATAATAGTTAATTCTTGTACGGCATTTACCAGCACAGGAATCATGTTTGACTGAGCAAAGGTATATTGATTAGGATCGTTAGTGTCAACAAGATTAGTGTAAGAGGCATCAAAAGTTTCAATAGTTTCTAAGACTTCTTGAGCTATAAAACCTGCGGCTTGTTTACCTTGATCAGCATCAGTGTGACGTAGATTCCATTCAAATTTACGGGGTTTTAGTGCAGCAATAAAATCCAAGCCAAGCGTTAAGTCTTGAATGTTAGCTTTATCACGGGCATCTGAAACAAAAGCCCAAGCCGATGCTACACCTTGGAAACGCGCCACAACACTACCGTTGTATATGCTAACTTCATTGTTAACAGTTGCTGACGACCCAACAGATTGATAACCAATGAATATATTGTTGCTGCCAGTGGTGTTTGCGTTGGCGCCAATGCCATGTCCGGCACTGTATCCATTAGCAGTGTTGTAGTTACCAGTGGTGTTGGAGTTAAGGGCACTGTATCCATTAGCAGTGTTCTGGGTACCAGTGGTGTTGGAGTAAAGGGCACTGTATCCATTAGCAGTGTTGTAGTTACCAGTGGTGTTGGAGTTAAGGGCATTTAGTCCAACCGCTGTATTAGAACTTATTGCCCCTGCACCACGCCCTACGGTTATTCCATAAACTAGCGCATCGCTATTCACTTGCAGGAGGTTGGCGCCAGACGCACTAGACGTGCCAACTAAGAGCCTGCCGGAGCTGTCGATGCGGGCGCGTTCGGTGGTAGCTGAATAATTGCTTGCGCCACCAGTGGCAAAAATAAGATTATTCCGAGAAAAGAAGCCTAAATCACCATCGCCTGCGTTTACGGCGCCAAGTCCACACAGAGTATCATCGCTAGTTGTTCTGCTAAATCGAATACCAGCGCCTTCGCCTGTAAAGTTATCAAGCGTTAATTGCCCAATGCGTGTGTTTATGTTTGTACCATCAGACACAAGTAGTCTTGCGTCAACTGTCGTAGTGCCAATCCCTACAAGCCCTCCCGAGGTAATGCGAAGCCTCTCTAGTCCGTTTGTGTAGAACGTTTTAAATCCACCCCAACCCGCAAAACCGCTTTCGTACCGCATCTCGCCATTGGAAAGCTCCATGCGGACAGCGCCGTAAGCAGCATCGTCGGTACTGGTTCCGATTGCGTACCCCCTAAAAGAACTAGTAGTTGCACTGTCAACTTTTGCTTGAACAACACCACTACCAGACAAATTAAGAAGTGAATCAGGGCTAGAAGTCCCCAGACCTAAAAGCCCTCCAGAGGTGATATGGAGTCTGTTTGCACCTGCTGTTACAAATGCAAGCGTATCTGCTCCGGGGCTGTAGATGCCAGTGTTAGTATCACCCGTAAATTTAAGGGACGGAGTGCCAACAGAACCAAGAGCTAAAGCAGCGTTACTTGCGTCCTCCCGCATCAAAGGGAGGCCACCTGCAGTGGTGCCGTCGTGGACAACAGCAGTTTTCTTGGTAGTGTCTACAGTGACTTCTTTAGAGGCCCCAGTAAAAGTGCTGTGCTCAGCAGTAGTACCGCCGCGTAATTGGAGTTGATCAGGCATGGCTAGAGGATTCCAAGGTTGTAGGAGGTTGACCCTATAGCTAGGGACATGCGGTTCGCTGGGCTGTTTTCATCTGGGAAGATCCCGCCCGAAAGAGCCAACGTGCTTAGATTAATTGTATTTGATCCAGGCGCCAATGTGTAAACAGCACTAAAGTTTGCGTTGGGTGGCATCCGCTGCGTTATTAGAACAGCTTCAATAACACTTTGGCTAGCAGCAGCAGCACTTCCACTAGCAGCGCTAGCACTATTACTAGCGGCACTAGCACTATTACTAGCGGCACTAGCACTTCCACTAGCGGCACTAGCGCTAGCAGCACTGGCGGCAGCACTGGCGGCAGATTGAGCTGTGCTGTCAGCTGTAGCTACTGGAACAAACGTTCCGCTGAATGGGTTAAAAACGTAGTTCATGTTTAGCTCTTAACGATGGTCAATAAATTGCCAACACCATCGTAAGCCAAAGTTAAAGTTGTAACGATCAGACCAGCCGCGCCGCCTGATCGGTAAACGACACTGGTCACATTTGCGCCAGTGTATGCCATTGAAATGTGATCGTGTTCAGGAATAGCAAGACCTGGAACGGATAAACCAAAAGGAGGGGTGGCCATTGGTCGTTACTCAGGGGAATGGTGACTGCCGTGCTCATGGCAGAAAGTGCTTTTAGTATAAAGCTTGCTGCAATGCTATCAAGCAAGAGAGCCCAAATCCCTTGTAAAAGCTAAATTCACAAACGATTTAGTAGCGGCGTCTTGATTGTTAACTGGGTTGCCTACATTGGTAATACGCCCGCCAGCTAAAGTTGTTAAATTTGTTATAGGGTCAATGCTAAGCAATGCTTGTAAATTTTCTAAAGTATCTTTTAGCTCTTGCTCGTTATAAAGGCTTTGCAAGCTACTGGTATCTAAATCAGCTGCAACTAAAGTTGACCCATCGGTATAGTCCACCAGCCTGGCGGCAAGGGGTGTAACACGACGCACCTCAACCCGCAGTGAAGACGCAGGGGCTGCAGCAAGCAAAACAGTAGTGTCGTTTACATAGGTATAAGCAGTGTC
>RFQL01000054.1 GCA_009924985.1 Burkholderiaceae bacterium
GCTCATAGCAACCTCTCCCTTATTTAGTAGTTGTCGTACACCTCAATACAGATGGGGATCTATATTGGCTTGCACTATCGGTCTTGCACACCACTTGGGGCCGATGGGTCCAGTGGGATTCTAGTTTTAGAGCGCTCCTACGTTGTTCTTTCCAGCAAATGATCCACCTGTTAGGCGACCTGCTCCAATGGTTCCTGATCTACGCTGGAAGGCAAGTTGTTCTTGTTCAATGCGCTTTCTCAAAAGTTCTGATGCAGTTCCATTAAACTGTTCTGCTTCTAACTGCTTCTGTAGATCAGCACGGAGTTGTGACTCTGGGGCTGAACCCATGCCGGTCTTTTGTCCGTAGATCTGTTCAAGTTTAACTAATGGATTAAGTTGCTGTCCGATTTTTTCGTATCCTTGAGCGGCAACGCTAGTTACTTGTTCTTGACTAAATCCCTTGGCTGTTAAGTCTGCACCAACCTGCTTAGCATATGCAGTATCTACTGCAATACCAGACTGGCTACGACGAACTGCTTCTGTAACAAATGCAGCGGTATTCAAGTTCTGTTGCATTACTTCTTGACCGATCTTGGGATCTAGGTAGAAGTCTGTGAGTCCAGTTGCATCTTGAATATTTCCAAGTTTAATTAAAGCCTGAACCTTTGCTGGATCTGAATTGATTGCAGCAAGTCGAGCAAGATTTGCGCGCTGGCTAAATGTCTCGACATCCACATTGTTCTTAACAAGATCCTTTAAGTAGTCTGGAGTAGTAAACTTCTTATCTAGATTAAACTTCTGTTGTACAATTTTGTAGCCTTCAACTGCGTTGTATAATTCGCTAGGAGGCTTAGGTGAGGCAAGCACCTCATTAAGGTAGCCGTACTCTGAATAGAATGGGGAGTTAATCTTTGTACCATTCTTGAGAGTATAATCTTTGTTATTTAGAAATACGTCTGTAGCGTTATCATAATCAAGACCTTCTGAGAGCAGACTATTTAAGAAGCCTGTAGAAGCGTCAATTACACCAGTAGAAAATCCAAGCCCTCTAAGTCCAGCCTTCAAAATGTCAATATTTGTAGTTGGCTTGGTTGTAGTAGTATCAGTCTTTTCACCAATTATTGTTCTAGTGTCATCGCTATAAATAATAGTTGATGTTCCATCACCATTAGAAACAACTGCAATCACTGTACGAGATACAGTTGGATTATAACCAGGTGGAAGCAAGTCAGTAGCAGGTGTTGTTCCAGCGGCAATTGCTGCTGCGTTACCTTCTGCTTCTGCTGTTGCGGCTGCAGCGGCAGCAGATTCTGCTTCTGCAACCGCAGAGTTTACTGCTGCTAAAGAATCAGAACTTTCCTTTTCAAGGTCTTGAAGTGTTGGCTTAGCATCAGCAATTATCGTACCAAATTCGTCTTTGGGTGCTCTAGCCATTATCGTCCTAACTTACTACGAAGGGATTGCATAGTATTTACACCTTCGTTGATTGCTCGAGATGTTGTTCCATAGCGTGAATCAGAGATAACGGCTTGGTTAACTTCAAACTCATTTGGAAGGCGATACACACCCTTTTCATCTTTGAAGTTTGCAAGTTTAGTAACAAGTGGATCGGTAATACCAATCTTAGTTTCTAGCGCAATACTTAATGAATCCATCAGTGGGTTAAGCACATCTGCTGCATCTTTGCCAGCCTTTAGGCTCTCTTGAATGCTCATATACTTAGTACCCATCTTGTCGCGGATATTATTGCGATACTGTGTAAGCATTTCTGCGCTCTGATTAGCATTACTTGCGCCAAGAGCATCTTTAATAATTGGGGCAACTGTAGCCAAATCAGGAGTGGTGTCAAAGTTTTTAGCATGGGCATCAGCAATTGCATCGTATAGAGTCTTGGCTGCGCCACCTAGTTGCTTACCACTTAGGGTTACATCTGGGAAGTTCTGTGAGATATAGTTAGCAAGGAATGCTTGCTGCTCTTCTGATGTGAATCCTTCACCAGAGGTAGTTGTAGTTCCAGTGTTAATTGTTTCGTACTGGAGAATGCCTGACTTATCACGAACCTGCTTGCCAGTCTTAGGGTCAATAACAGGACGGTAGGTAGTCTTAGTGCTAGTAGTAGTTGTAGCCTTCTGGCGCTTTACTTCTGCATTCCATGCAGTCTGGAAGTTACCAAAACCTGTATCTGGTGGATAAGTGCCATATGCTTGGAAGTAACCATCACTCCAAGCCTGCTTAGCATCTGTAAGATCCTTGTATTGCAGAGCAGTAGATACAGCCTTGTTGTACTTGGCAGTAGTATCTGGCTGCTTAGGAGCACCAGTTCCGCCAACGCCACTTTTCTTAAAGAGTTCTAGCAGAGTCATAGGCTCTGTGTTATTGGCTACAGCCAAGTTAATAATCTTGTCTAATGCTGCTGCATCTTGTGGGCCAACTACTCCAAGAGGAGTTTTCTTGTCCTTGATGAAGCCAGTCTCACGAAGAAGTGTCTGTAGGTATTCATACTGAGTGCCTTGACCATTAGGGCCACTGTTAGGAACACTCATACCACGGCGGATATTTTGCAAAGCAAGGGCTTTAGCAGCAGGATCAGTAGTGCTTACATATGATAGATACTCATTTGTTGATCCATATATGTTTCCAGGAACTTGTGAATTAACAACCTGAGATATTGTTGCAAATGCAGATCCAGATAAACCAAGTGCAGCGTTGCTTGTTGCTTGATTTTGCTTAGTAGCCATTGTTAACCTTCCAGTTGTCCTGCGAATACGCCATAGTACATACGGCTAAATGATGGATTTTGTAGCATTAGTTGCTCCGCTAGGGATAGCAGTTCATTACGCATTAGAGTGGCAAGGCCACCCTTTGAAGTAAGTTCTGCATAATTAGATACTTTTGCCTTATTAAGGATGCTTTCAAAATCAGCATACTTAGTATAAAACTCAGTAGTCTCTTTATAGACTGGAGATTCCTTAAAGGCTGGATCTTCAATAGCATTCTTAATAGATGCAATCTTTTCCAAAACAGCACCTGTTGTAATAGTAGATGCTGGCTTAGCGCCGCCAAATGTCTTATCTAGTTTAGCAATTTGCTCTACATACCACATCTGACCATAGCCATTAGTTATCTGCTCATTGGCAATCTGGCTTTTCATCATAGAGTAGACACGAGACTCAGCCTCATTTGCCAATTCAGTAGTTGATAGTGAACGACGAGCACCGCTACGCTTCTGCCAGTTGTAATACTTTAGAGAGTATTCTCCACCAGGGAAGAAGTATGGAATGATATCTCCAGGAGCCTTAGCATACTTAGACACTGACTCAGGATGATTATTCAACCAAGTCCAAGCATCATCTGTGCCTCTAACTCCTGGTGTAGTGCTACCAAGAGTAACAAGTAGGTTTTCTACGCCATAGGTATCGGCAAAAACAGATACGGACTTGCCATAATCGCCAGGGTTCTGATCTGAAATCTTCTGCCAGTGATCGTAAAGCATAGTCATGGTCATAAAGTTTAATTTATTATTAGGATCTTTAATTTTTGCGAGCACTTCATCTTGTGGAGTTGCTGCTGAGATACTCTGGAACAATGCTCCTAAGAACCCTACTTCGCGTGATAGCGCTTCTGCATCCGCAAACATGCGGTTTCTTTCAGCATCACTAGCAAGTGGATTATCTCCATAGTTGCCTGTAGATGCTAAATATGCTGCCCAGTCTTTAACTCCACGCTGTACAGTTGCTTCATCTCCCATGCGATAAGCAATAGTCTTTTTCAACCATGCTGGGAATACGAAATCTTCTGCACTCTTTGGAGCACCAAACGGTGTAATGATGTCTCGCAAGATATCGTTAACTGGGCCAAATGCTGTAGACTTGCCTGTAGCAGCAAAGAGTCCTTGTGCGACTGGGCCAATACCAGGAAGTCCTGGGTTAACCTGTCCGAATGCTAAGTTAAGAGACTGTACTGGAGATGTCATCTGGATTGCTTTAGAAGCAGCACCTTCAACACCAGCAAGTTTTCCAGCCATAGCACCAAGTACGCTACCTACAATAGGCATCTTAAACTTCTTAGGGCCATTAGGTGTATCTTGATAGAAGAAGCCTTGCTCTGGATCATACTCCATGCCAGTAGCATCGTAAAGAACATTTGAGCCTTGCTTATTCAAAGAGTCAAATGCTTTAGCAAACTTAATTGCAGGTGCTGGGTTCTTAGATAGTTCAGCCCACTTGCTTAGCGTATTGTAATGCGCCTGAGCAAACGGGAAGATTAGGCGAACAGCATTAGCATATTGCTTCTGTTGTCCTGCATCATAGAATAGACCCTTAACATAGTTGCTTGCTTCACGAGAAGCCATGTTATCAATAGTCTTTAGGCTTGCAGTACCACCAACGTATGAAGGGTTCTTCTCACGCTTTGCAATCTCTTTATTGATCTCACGAAGTGCTGGGTGTCTGCGTCCAAATACCTTCTTGCCATTCTTTGTAATTGGGGCAAGTGATCTAGTTGCGTTAGCACGGAACTGGATTAAATCTTCTGTCTTTAGAAGTGATGCGTATCCAGCAGCAAAGTCCCAATATGCCATCTGGAACTCTGGGCCAAAGTTTAACTTAGATTCAGCACGGGCTGCAAGATCGAAGAACCAGTCAACGAATAC
Source organism: Burkholderiaceae bacterium (assembly GCA_009924985.1). Lineage (GTDB taxonomy): Bacteria > Pseudomonadota > Gammaproteobacteria > Burkholderiales > Burkholderiaceae > Polynucleobacter. The sequence goes on from RFQL01000054.1 coordinate 4,634, forward strand.
CTTGCTAGCCTTATCCTGAGCACCAAATACGAACTCTTGGTTCTTAACGAATACAGTAGATCCAGCCAAATCTTCTGGATTAAACTCTTCTTTCATACGCTTGATAAACTCTTTTTCAAGGATATCAAGTTCTGCAACAGACTTACCACCAGTTGAGTATGGAGCCTTAATGTTAACTATCTTGCCATTACGAGTTACATTGATTTGTCCATCACGGATAAAGTCATATATAAGAGAAGATTTAGGGCCAGTGCCTGCAAGAGCATTAATCTGGCTAATAACAGAGTCTGGTTGCTTGCTATCAAATAGGTGAATAAAGATATCATCTAAGTTAAGGTTATCTTTAGCAATACCTAGACCTGTTTCAGATACATCCTTTAGATAAATCTCGCGCAATCCAGCGTTCTGATTGAATATGCTAGCGGCAAAGTTTCTAAGTGGATTGTCTTTCTTATCAAAATCCTTGGCAAGGTTCTCGAGCCATGCTCGTTGCATCTCAGGTGATGAGTCTTTGAGACGCACGATCTGAGACATGAACTTATCTGATACGAAGTTATTTACTGTGTATGCTAATCCATCGATAAACTCTGGGTGGTCAGAACCAACAACCTTATACTGGTTGAATATCTGAGAACGCTTGCGTGAGCGAATATCTGATGCAGATGTATTTCTATTCCACCAAGCGCGGAAGTTAATAGCAGCATCGCCTAGATCAGCCTCAGCCTGTTGAGTCTTGAAGGGATTTCCAGCAGCATCGTATTGGAACTTTGAGTACTTAGCCATGAACTGTCTAAATGCTCCGCCTTCTGGATTCGCTACTATTGTAGAGATGAATCCAATCGGATTAGTAAATAGGCTGTTATGTCCAGATAGCATTTGACGCATTTGCATTTCTGCAATATTGCGTGTGATATAAGCAAAGCGACCAACTAACTGCGCTGTACGCCAGATATCACCGAACTCCTCAAGGAGTACTTTACCAGCACGGGCTTTGCCTATTACGTAGTTAGCCTTGTAATTACTTACAGCGCTATAGATTTTCTTTGTATCTGGAAGGAAGATAAAATCTTGAACTGCTTGCCACTCCATAAGGGCTTTATCAATTTGCTTGACTTCACCACTTGCTACAGTTAGGTGTGGAACTGAGTTATTAACAGCATGGCTTAGGCTATAAGCCTGCTGAGTAGCAATTTCTTTACCAGTAACTTTCGTAGCAATTTTTAATTCTTCAAGCAGTTTAGGTTCTAGAGCAAGGTCTGTTCCAATAGCCTCTGTAATCTTACCAATGCCATTTACTACAGCAGCGCCACGCTCTTGATTAGTTGTAGCCTTAAAGATATCGCGTTGGATTTCAGCGATGAATTGTTCTTGACGACGTGAACCGATTGCCGCTTTAATACCAGCAGAACTTACCCAATCAGCAACTCCATTAAGAAGTCCTGTGCCATCACCAAGGCTTAATACTGTACCACGTACATAATTGCGCCCAAATGTGCGTTCAACCTTCTCAACGAAGTGAACTGCCTTTAGATTGGCAGGATCAACCATACGTGCAAGCGGCGAAGCCTGCAACTTTAAGCCATTTGATATGGCGTTTCGTACAGTTCGTGGATCTACAGTCTCTCCGCCAACATGGTTTAGGAGAACCTTTAGAACATCTTCTGTTGTTTCAGCATTTGTAAGAGCCTGAGTTACCTCAAGGTCTAGTTTGCCACCAAATAGATTATGAACGCGAACTGGATCTGTTTCTTTAGCGACTACCTCAGCAACAGTTGAGAAGCGCTTTCCAAGTAACCACTTGAGATGCGTATCAAAGTCTTTGCTTACGTTACCGCTAAAGCCATCTACAAGCCCTGCTTCTGCGCGTAGAGCCTCAATAGCATAACTCTTTTCAGCAATATCTAGTTCAATATTAAGGATCTTCTTGAGACCTTTGTAGTCTGGATCGTTAATAAGTTCTCGTAGGATCTCTGGATCCTTGTTTGCAACCTGGCGAAGAGAGTAGATATAGTTGAGTCTATCGTCTAATTCGTTACCTTTTAGAACAAGATCATCGTATTCATTCTGACGACGAGCAACTACTTCTTCTTTGCTCTTGACTGATGAAAGCAATTTAGCAAGGTTAGGTCCAAGATTAGTTGGATCTGCAACTTCTGCTGCAGCAACTGCAACTTCTGCGCTCTTAGCGCCGATCTTGCTCATGTTAGCGATTGCTACACCACCAGTTCCACCATAGATAGAACGTACGTTAGTAAATCCGTCAACATCTCCCCATACGGCTCTAACTGAAAGATATACCTTGTTTAGAACTTCTGGATTCTTGTATTTAGCAACCTTGCCAATAAGAGAACCTAGTGACTCAGCCTGTACGACTTCATCACCAACGCTAAAGAGTGAACCATGGAAACCTTCAAGGTTTGCACTGTCCTGCTTTAGAGAAGTAACAAGTTCCTGTAGAATCTGCTTCTCTTGAACATCTTTAGCAATTGAAGAAAGGCCATCTAGTTCATCAATGAATGCAGCGCGTCGAGATGCTTCTTCTGCAATCTCTTTAGGAGTTGCTTTAGCAAAGTTATTACCAAGATCAAGTAAGTTTAGTTTTTCGCCGCCTCTAGCGGTTACTACATATTCAGATAGTCCATGCGCGGCTACAGATATCTTGCCTGCTTCTGGAACTTCATCCATGAATACGACGTTGCCTCCGAAAAAACCGCCTGTATTCTTAGTCTCAGCAGAGAGAGTATCAATGGCTCGTGTAAGTTCGCCATTTCTGACCTTCTCATGAGCAGTGAACCACTCAGCAACTGATGTAGTTGATAATGTTTTCTCTACTGCCTTATCGGCTGCAGCATTACCAGTAGGATACATGATTGTTTTTTCAGTATTAAGCAATTCTTTAGCAGCATTAACAATGCTCTTGTTAGCCTTCTTCTCTAACTCAGCAACTTCCATGCTGGTTTTATGCAAGGTGGTATCAATGCGCTTGTACTTCTTAGCGGCTTCTTGTTTTCCAACCTTATAAAGTTCTTTGCGTTCTCCACGAATTGCAGCCTGCTTCTCAAGAAGTGCTGCTTGCTGTGAAGCCTCTGTAAATGGTTGAGCGGCAAGTTTTAATTCTGATGCTTTCTTGCCAGTCTGAATAATTTTACCTACGGAACCTGGGCCTACCCAGATAGTAGGATCAAGTGTGACGTTTAGAACTGCGTCGATAGCACCAGACATGATCTTATATGCAGTTGTATCAGGATCTTGAGCCATGCTTTTAGCAGCCCAACGACCAATAGTAAATGAGTCCCCGTTAATCTTGCCATAGGCTTGCATAGCCTTAGCCTGATCCTTGCCAACTTTTGATTTAGGATCAATGAAGAAGCCAGAACCGGTGTCTACGCCCTTACCGTCAAGCACATCAGTTACAAGTGAGCCAATAAGTGTACTTTTGAAAGTATTCATTGGATCTGTAATTGTGCGAGCAGCATCACCAGTTGAAATATTACGTGCAGACACTGTTGCTAAGTCATAGACAGAGCGAATAGCAGCAAAACCTACACGAGTAGTAGCCTTAAATGGATCATAAATCTTATTAGATAGTTGATTTCCAATTTGACCAAGGATTCCACGGTCAGATGCTACGCTTTTCTTAATATTATCGACATTTATCATGTCGTTCTTTAGTTTTGTAATGCCATCTACAGAAACAATAGTACCAATTCCAGGAGTATCAGCAGTTAGTCCCTGTTTTACCATAGACATAATTAAATCTTTGCTGATATTAGGATACTTGTTAGCAATTTTAGTAAAGTTATCCGTCTTATCTGGTGTTAAAGAACCGTACTCCAAAGAAACCATACGATTTCTTGTTTCCTGCATAGAGGATTTAGAGTAAAGTTCCTTATAGACATCTAGTTTTTCTGCCACTAGATACCCAATTCGTTATATGCTTCTACAAGTGCGCGTAATTGAGCAGAGTTAGGGTTTGCTGCAAGCAAAGCACGAGCAGTAATTGAACCAGGATCAATAGCATCTACTGGTTCAGCCATACCTGTGTTATCTCCAGGGCCACCAGGGGCAGATTGAGACAATGGTACTTGTGTATTTGAATATGCAGTTGCAGGAATAGCCTTAATTGGATTAACATATTTGTTTTGTCCAGTAACGCTGCTTGCTGTAGGAGTATTAATAGTACCCTGTGCTAATTGTTCGTTATTTGTACGCATGCCATATGTACCACCAGATGCGTTTTCAATTTTAGCACCGCGTTGTACGCGTTGTATGCGCTCTACAAGATTACGATCTGTCCGAGATGAGTTCTTACCAACACCTGATACTTTTTGTTGCATTGCCATGTGTTAGTCCTCATCGTCATCGTCGTATGGCACATCGCCAATTTTTTCTAGGGGTTTAACTGGGAGTATCCAACTAGGGAATGAATCTGGATCTGTAATCAACCAGAACGCTGCATCAGTTGAGAAACCTGCACGGCGTAGTGATTTGTAATATTCATTAAGAGAAATGCAATAGGCATCTAGAGCAGAGTAAGTATCTAGATCAATAACTTTTTTACGGTTTGCCATTACATTATCCCATCGTTGCTAGAATGCTTGCTAAATCCTGTGGTGGTGCTGCTTGTTGAGGGGCTCCACCAGAAGGTTGTCCAGGAGTGGCTGGGGACGGGGGCGCCTGCTCTACTGGGCCTTGTGTGCCTGGTGGAGCCGTCTCTGGCTGCATAGGTTGTTCAGGCTTTGGAGGCGTGAACACTGCCAATGCAGCATCCTCTATGTTTTCCCCCTTGCGACGACGTTCAATCACGTCGGCAATACTACGGATTAGCGCAGATGGATCTTGTCCCTGTGCCACCATCGCAGGAATTGCTTGCGCAGTTGCTGTGATAGACGCAGTTAGATTATCGCGCATCTTTTCGATTTCAATTCGTTGCTCTTCCAGAGTTACGTTAACGTTCCAAGGAAGTTCACGACGGATGAAGTCTTTCGATACTAGGTCTGCACCTAGCGCTTGGAGTGAGAATATTAGGGCGCGGGAAGGATCTAATCCAGCCATCAAACCATAACGGACTTCAATAGAAGTATCTCCGTTAATGTCTTTGCTTGGCTTGTACTTTAACTCGTACGGCGTGCCTTGCGCTGTTCCTCTAACACTCTTATCTTCATCGAATAGCATTTCATCTACTTCGAAGCACACCTTGATTACATCTTCAAACACCTCAGCAAGAATGGTTTGACCAGCCTTGATCTGTGAATCGAAAGCACCAAGTAGTGCTTGGACACCTTGACCAGTAATAATACTTGCGTCAATGTTTCCAGTTCTACCCTCAGGATATCGAGCACCAAGTCGTAATTCAGATTGGAGTGCTGATTGCTCCTGAAAAGTAGCAGCGGGAATGTCAAGTTTGACACGCCCGACACCTTGAGGATTTGCAGTTCTGATGATTGCATCAGGTCCCATAGGCAAATCAATTACATCGTTAGGGACAACGAATGGTGCTTGGATAGACTTTTCAGCCGCTTCCATAGCAAGGTTAGCAAAACGTGCGCGAGCCATCTGTACATAGATAACATCGTCAAACTGTCCGCGTGATTCTTCGTCAATTCCAGGGCGACGTGCGATACGCACCATCATCTTGCCCAATGGATTTCTGACGCTACTTAGAATTAAGTTATTGCGTGAAGGCACATAAAGAACTGTTTGATCTTTGTCCATGTACTTGATAAGTTCAATTTCCATATTGTTCTGATCGTAACCTAGACGACCAAGCAAGATTGGAGCATGTTCTGGGAACTCGTTAGCAAGTTCGTGTGTTGTTTTCAAGTAACGCTTTGCGTATGCAACGCAACGCCCGAAGCGATCAAACTCTGGGTATGAACCCATAGGATCTTCAACTCGAATACGAGGAAGGTTATCCTCAAAGTCTGGTTCTACGTGGATTGGAAGGAATCCGTATGAGAAGTACCAGTCAGCGCCCCAGTACATCTGTGACTGTAGGCGTGAATTAAATACGTAGTTGTTAGCAATCATGCCGCGCTTATCAGCAAAGGCGCGAGCCTTAGCGTTAGCAACGCTTACTGTTGAGCAGTTAAATGATGGCAGTGGGGCTAGAACTTCTGCAAGGTCGCGCGCAGCAACATCGATGAAGTTGGCAACCATTGAGTGAGGCATGCCTTCAGGGAATAACTCTGGAAATACCTCAACCATGTTGCCTTTGCGGACAGCCTGAATTTGTTGCATACGAGCATCACGCTCTGCATGGCGCATTTTGAGGTTATCAACGCGCTTAGCAATTGTTTTAATATCTGCAACCATTATTGTCCTAACGAAGTTTGAAAAAAATTATTTATTTGTAATCTTAACTGTCTTGCCTTTTTTTACTAGGCTCATCATATCTTGCATCTGTCTTTTAATTGTATCGGAAGATCTTGTATTTACACCAACACCTGATTTGTTATTAGCACGGGTCACTTTTGAAGTTGCAGGCTTAATGTTTCCGCCAGATGTAACTTTAATTGGTTCTTTTGGCTTAACAGCGGCTCTCTTTTTAAGTGATCTTGAGGCTACTTTAACGTTTTTACCAAATTCATTGCTCAAACCACGGCCACCACCAAAACTTTCTGGACGGTTTACGTTCATTATTTTCTTTGGCTTAGTTGCCATGATTTCTCCTATTCGTATCCAAATTCATAGTCGTTCACATTGATCGTGAAACGATTTTGAAGTTGACTTCTTGTGGCCCACTTGTTACTCAAGTGTGCTTGAT
>RFQL01000055.1 GCA_009924985.1 Burkholderiaceae bacterium
TATGCGCTCTCACATCTGATTAATAAGGCAGAGCCCTTGGGCTCGGCGAAGTACATGGAGTTCATTACCCTTGCTGATCCAAAACAAATGCCAGGTTTGCGCCGGCCCGTATTGGATTGGCCTTATCGAGAGGGCTTGCGTATGGATGAGGCGATGAACCCTCTCACACTCCTCACATTAGGTCTTTATGGCGAGATTCTGCCTAAGCAAAATGGTGCCCCAGTGCGCTTAGTGGTGCCTTGGAAGTATGGCTTTAAGAGTGCCAAGTCTCTTGTCACAATCCGCTTTACTGAAAAACAACCACTCACGAGTTGGAGCATGTCTGCCCCGCGCGAGTATGGGTTCTACTCCAATGTAAATCCCAACGTGAGCCATCCCCGTTGGAGCCAAGCGACCGAGCGCCGGATTGACGGTCGCGGCATCTTTGCACCCAAAATAAAGACCGAGCCCTTTAATGGTTATGGGGAGTATGTGGCAAAGCTCTACGCTGGCATGGATCTAAAAAAGTTTTACTAGGTAATGCCAGGTCTTACCACCATTCAGTATTTTGTCTTTGCTCTGGCGCTAATACCGCTCGTGCGCTTATTGGTTCTTGGGTATCTTGGACAATTAACTGCAAATCCAGTGGAGTTTATTACCCGATCGACGGGCACTTGGACCATTACCTTGTTGTGCATTACCTTAAGCATGAGCCCAATGCGTTGGATGACGGGGTGGAGTGGGTGGATTCGTTTACGACGCATGCTGGGGCTCTTCACATTCTTGTATGCATTTTTACACTTCAGTATTTGGTATTGGCTGGATCACAATCTTGATCCTAAGCAAATGTTAGATGATGTGATTGAGCGACCATTTATAACGATGGGTTTTCTGGCATTTGTACTAATGAGTCTTTTGGCCATCACCTCCAACCAACGAGCGATGCATGCTTTGGGACGGAAATGGTCTATCTTGCATCGCTCGATTTATGGAATCGCTATTCTTGCTGTCTTGCATTATCTGTGGCATAAGGCCGGCAAGAATGATTTTGAGGCGGTCAGCATCTATGCTGGGATAATCTTCCTATTATTAGTGATCCGAGTTCCCATTATTCAGAAACGTTTAATGCGAACTCGTTCTTAAGGAACCATATGCAATTTAATTGGCACAATCCCTATCCAACTGTGCGCATGCCGGTGATGGGACGCAATATCGTCTCAACCTCGCACCCTTATGCAGCCCAAGCGGGCCTGAAGATCATGCATCAGGGCGGCAATGCGATTGATGCGGCGATTGCTGCTGCTGCAGCCCTAATGATTGTGGAGCCCGTATCCAATGGCCTTGGAAGTGATTGCTTTGCAATCGTGTGGGACGGTGAGCAATTGCATGGACTGAACTCCTCAGGAGTCTCACCCGCAGCATGGAGCCTCGATTACTTTGCCGCCAAGTATGGCAGGGAGAGTAGTGGTCTCGCAAAACGTCCTATGCGGGGCTGGGATAGCGTAACGGTGCCAGGCGCATTAGCAGGCTGGCACGCATTGCATGAGCGCTTTGGCTCATTACCCATTGCGGATCTACTACAACCTGCGATTGAGATTGCCGAGCGTGGCCATGCTGTAGCACCCATCGTTGCTCATAAATGGGCAGCAGCCACGAGTGAATTAGCCTCTCAGCCTGGTTTTGCAAACGCTTTTATGCCCAAGGGTAGGGCGCCTGCAACGGGTGAGATGTTTTATTTTCCACAAGCGGCTAAGGCACTTAAACGATTGGCGCAAGTAGGCCTGCGGGATTTTTATGAGGGCGAGATTGCACAGGCGATTACTGCGTTTGCAAAAGAACATGGTGCGGCGATGACTGCCAGTGATTTAGCGAATTACAAACCTGATTGGGTCGGCACGATCTCAACCAAGGTACAAGGATACGATGTACATGAGATCCCCCCGAATGGTCAAGGTATCGGCGCCTTAATCGCTATGGGTATCCTAGAGCAACTGGATTTAGCCAAACATCCTATCGATGGTGTTGAGAGCCAGCATCTGCAAATTGAGGCCATGAAACTTGCCTTTGCAGATGTCTATCGCTATGTGGCTGATCCGCGCTCGATGGAAGTTAGTCCATCCCAGATGTTGAACCCCGATTATCTTGCTCAGCGTGCTCGACTCATTGATCCCAAGAAAGCAACTCATTTCCCCTTTGGGATGCCAAATACTGGCGGTACGATCTATTTAAGTGCCGCTGACGAACAAGGCCGAATGATCTCATTTATTCAGAGTAATTACATGGGCTTTGGTTCTGGAGTAGTGGAGCCTAATTGGGGTATTAGCTTCCAGAATCGCGGTTATGGGTTCTCGTCCGATCCCACATCACCGAATGTGGTCGCTGGTAATAAGCGACCCTTTCATACAATTATTCCTGCCTTCTTGACCAAAGAGGTGAACGGCAAAACAGTTCCTCAAATGAGCTTTGGGGTGATGGGCGGGGATATGCAACCCCAAGGCCATCTGCAAACTCTTCTGCGAATGTTGGTCTATAAACAGCAGCCCCAGGCAGCTTGTGATGCGCCGCGCTGGAAAGTAAATCGCGACTTTAGCCTAGATATTGAGGCCAATATGAACCCAGAGACCGTTCAGGGCCTAGTAGAAAAGGGGCATATTCTTAAAAAGGTAGAAGATCCCTATATGGACTTTGGCTCAGGCCAATTTATCTGGCGCCTTAGTGACGAGATAGCGGATGGCTACATAGCAGCTAGTGATAGTCGGCGTGACGGTCTAGCCGCAGCTTACTAGCATCCCTCGTTTCAGAAGCCCGTTAAAATAGTGAGCCTTGCCACCTGGCATTCCCGATTCATCTTTTGTTATAGAAAGTCGTTGTGTTAAACGCATCCAATATCACTATGCAGTTTGGGGCAAAGCCCCTGTTTGAGAACATCTCCGTCAAATTTGGTGGCGGTAATCGCTACGGCCTGATTGGCGCCAATGGCTGTGGTAAATCCACCTTCATGAAAATCTTAGGCGGTGAGCTAGAGCCCTCCGCAGGGAATGTCAGTCTTGAGCCCAATATCCGCTTAGGCAAATTACGACAAGATCAATTTGCATACGAAGATGTGCGTGTCCTCGATGTGGTGATGATGGGCCATGATGAGATGTGGCAAGCCGCTTCTCAGCGGGATGCGATTTATGCAAACCCGGATGCAAACGATGAAGACTATATGCGCGCCGCTGAGTTAGAGGCTAAATATGCAGAGTACGGTGGGTATACCGCAGAAGCGAAAGCAGGGGAGCTGTTACTCGGCATTGGTATTCCGCTAGATCAACACAATGGCCCCATGAGTAATATTGCTCCTGGTTGGAAGCTCAGAGTCTTGTTGGCTCAAGCATTGTTCTCGGATCCAGATGTCTTGCTCTTAGATGAGCCTACCAATAACTTAGATATCCACTCCATCCACTGGCTAGAGGATGTTCTGAACCAGCGTAATAGCACCATGATCATTATTTCCCATGACCGTCACTTCTTAAACGAGGTGTGTACGCATATGGCGGATATGGACTTTGGCGCCCTTAAGGTCTACCCAGGAAACTACGACTCCTATATGTTGGCGTCGACCCAGGCGCGGGCTCAACAGTTAGCATCAAATGCCAAAGCCAAAGAGAAGATTGCTGAACTGCAAGCCTTCGTAAGCCGCTTCTCAGCCAACGCATCCAAAGCAAGACAGGCAACCTCGCGTCAACGTCAGCTCGAAAAAATTGAGGTGGCTGAGATTAAACCCTCATCGCGTCAGAACCCCTTTATTCGGTTTGAAACCGAAAAGAAATTACACAATATGGCAGTGGAGTGCAATGCACTCACCAAAAAATTTGATCGACCCATCTTTAAGAACTTCAAGATCGCAATTCGTCCGGGTGAGAAGGTTGCCATTATTGGACAAAACGGTGCCGGCAAGACCACCTTACTCAAAACCATTTTGAGCAAACGCTTTGATGGCATTCCAGCCGATAGCGGTGATGTGAAGTGGGCAGAGAATGCCAATGTGGGTGTCATGCCCCAAGATACGAGCGAATGTTTTCCTCAAGAAGAGACCTTGTTTGAGTGGATGACCCAGTGGCGCAAACCAGGTGACGATGATCAAGCGGTGCGCGGTATCTTAGGTCGTTTATTGTTCTCGGGTGATGAGATTGGCAAGACCGTAAAAGTAGTATCGGGCGGCGAGAAGGGCCGACTTATTTGGGGCAAGTTGATGCTCCAAAAGCACAATGTCTTGGCCATGGACGAGCCAACGAATCATATGGATATGGAATCGATTGAGAGTTTGCAAATTTCTCTTGAGAAATATGAGGGCACCTTAATCTTTGTATCGCACGACCGTGAGTTTGTATCGGCGCTGGCCAATCGTATCTTAGAGGTCAGAAACGACGGTACGATTAGTGACTACTCGGGTACTTATGAGGAATACTTGCGCAGTCAAGCCTTAACGGGTTAGGACTTTTGCTCGCGGGTAAAGCGCATGGCTGTGCCCTCCGCTTGGATTCGGGTCCAGACTGTTTGTTTTTCCTCCGGACTCATGAACACCCAGTTGCTAACCTCGAGGGCGGTGCGCCCACAGCCTTTGCAGATCTCATCAAAGAGGGTAGAGCAAATACCGATACAGGGTGAGTCGGAGTCTGCATCGCCAATGAGGATGGAGTTGGCACCAGCAGCAGGGTTTGAGTAAGCGTCAGACATAAGTTACTTTAGCGCATTCTCATTATTCTTACCGAACTCTAAGCCATGACTGCCTTGGCGCAAGGGACTATGCTCAGCCAGCTCATCGAGGTATTGACCAATACCCATACGCTCTCGCTCTAAGAACCTATCGACCGCATCGGCAAAGCGCTGATCAACTAGATAATGATAAGAGCTCACAGTGCATGGCATAAAGCCTCTGGCCATCTTATGCTCTCCCTGAGCGCCACCCTCAAGAACTTGGATCCCATCTTGAATGCAAAATTCAATGGCCTGGTAAAAAGCGGTCTCAAAGTGTAAACAGGGGTGCTGTTCTAGACAGCCCCAGTAGCGCCCGTATGCCTTTTGACCATCGCGATCAAGAACCAACAATGCCGATGCAATTGCCTGCCCATTGCGGATGGCCATGATGAAGTGCAATGAGTCTGGCATGGACTCAACCCATTTTTGGAAGAACAATTGGTTTAAGTAAGGCGTGGAATAGTGTGCTTGATAGGTATTGGCATAGCAACGATAGAAAAACAAGACTTCTTCTTTCTTGATTTCTGAACCTGGGATATGACGAAATGTAATACCGGCATCGTGCACCTGTTTGCGCTCTCGCTTAATGTTCTTACGGCGCTTCATGGTGAGCGTTGCTAAGAACGCATCAAAGTTTGCGTAGTTGTGATTGTGCCAATGGAATTGAACCGAATCCCGTTGCATAAAACCACTATCTCTTAGCCATTTGGCATCTTCGATGTGTGGAAAGAGCACATGCGCTGAGGAAAGTTTGAGCTGAGTCAGGAGTTGCAAAAGACCATTGACCAACGTCGCTTGATGCACTCTAGAGTGCGCCAAAAGACGTGAGCCAGTCGCTGGTGTAAAGGGGATGGCCGTTAAGGCTTTGGGGTAATACGAAAGTCCTTGTTGGGCATAAGCCTCTGCCCAAGACCAATCAAAAACATACTCACCATAAGAGTGGGTCTTTAAGTAGAGTGGCATCACTCCCAATAGTTCATTAGCTCCTTTGGCATACAGTGCTAGATGCGAAGGCTTCCAACCGGTCTCTGCACAAACGCAGCCTGTTTCTTCTAAAAGGAATAAAAAGGGATACTGCAAGAATGGACCAGCATCTCTAGGCAAAATAGCTTGCCACTCTGCCTGTGGAATATCACTAAGACTCCGTAGGACCCGAATCTCGAGTTCAGGTTCTTGGCTCATCAGAACTAATGTTGAATCAGTTCGATTTTGTATCCGTCGGGATCGGTCACAAAGGCAATTAAGGTCTTACCACCCTGAACAGGGCCAGCAGGGCGGGTAATGTTGCCACCGGCTGCTGCAATATTCTCACAGGCTTTATATACATCGGTTACCGCAAGAGCAATATGACCATAAGCACCGCCATGCTCATACTGACTCACCCCATAGTTATAGGTGAGTTCAATTTCTGCTTGGCCATCCTCATTGCCCCGACCAAAACCCACAAACGCAAGAGAATATTTTTGTTCTTCACGATTGGTGGTACGCAGTAAGTTCATACCCAAGACGCGGGTATAAAAATCTACGGAGCGGGCCATATCGCCCACCCGAAGCATGGTGTGCAAAATCATATTACTCAATACGCGCTTTCTCACGCATCTTTTTCATCATCTCAGCAAACTTTGCCTTCTGCCAAGCTTGATCTTGCATCATCATTTGCTTGAGTTGATCCTTGATTTCAGCCAGTGTGGGTACTTTGACATCTCGAATATCATCGACCCTAATAATGTGCAAACCAAATTGGCTCTTGACAGGTTGATCGGTCATCTGACCTTTTTTTAATGTGACCATTGCTTTAGAGAACTCCGGTACCAGAGCTTTGTCACTGACCCATTCAAGATCTCCGCCATTGGGAGCAGAGCCTGGATCTTTGGAGTTCGCTTTTGCTAGATCTTCAAACTTAGCACCCGCCTTGATCTTGGCAATTAATGCTTTGGCCTCAGCTTCTTTCTCAACTAGGATGTGGTGTACTTTATATTCCTTACCGCCAAACTGGCTCTTGACAGATTCATAAGCCGACTTGTAATCATCCTCGGTAATACCACCTTTATCGATATAGTCCTCAAATAAAGCAGAAACCAAAACACCCAAACGTGCTTGCTCCATTTGATCTTTCACTTCTTCTTTTTTGGTAATGCCCCGCTTATCCGACTCTTGGATAATTAGTTCACGTGTAATTAAAAGTTCACGACCTTGCTCACGCACCTTGGGATCGGTCGCTGATTGGCCGGAGCTCTTAATTAAACGATCAAGCTGCGCTTTTGGGATGGGCTTGCCATTGACGATGGCGGCATTTTGTGCTGAAACTGCAGAAGTAGCAAAGACAAACGATAGGGCTATGAGAGTTTTTTGGGAATTAAACATGAGGGCTAGTGAATAAAATGAAGGGCTAAAACAGAATTATGACTCATTTGGCGCAAGGGCATGGATTGCAAGGGCATGGATTTCAGCAGGCATGTATGCACCCAACGCTTCATAGACTAGGCGATGGCGTGCAACTCGACTAAGTCCAGTAAATGCGGGTGCAGTCAGCGTAATCCGAAAATGGCCACCACCACTTGCAGCCCCAGCATGGCCTGCGTGCAAATGGCTTTCATCCTCAATGGCAAGATGCGAGGGTTGAAGTTGTTGATGTAAGGCAGCCTCAAATAAAACAATACGTTCTTGATTTTTACTCATGATTGTTCAGCATCCATGTAGCGGCTTAGCCATAAGCCTTGAGCAATGACGAAGGCAATGAGCAAACCAATACCTCCAAATAGCTTAAAGTTCACCCAAATATCTTCAGAGAAAGTATAAGCAACATAGATGTTAAGTACGCCCATGAAAAAGAAGAAGAGTGCCCAAGCATGATTGAGTTTGAGCCAGAGTGATTTAGGACTATCGGGCTTGAGAGTAATTTGTTTTCCCATCAGGCTTTCTATCCAATTCTTCTTGAAGAACTGCGCACTAAAGAACAAGACCGCAGCAAATAGCCAATACAAGACTGTAGGCTTCCACTGAATGAAGGTTTTGTCTTTCAGGAGAATGGTTAAGCCACCAAAGAACACAATCAAGATTAAGCTAGCCCATTGCATGCCTTCCACTTTCTTACGGCGTGCAATGAGCCAAACGATCTGTGCAATCGTGGCAGCAATAGCCACCAAGGTAGCAACATAAATATCTGCTAACTTGAATGCCACAAAAAAGAGAATGACCGGGAATAGGTCAAACAGAAATTTCATCATGAGGAGTGACCCGATTTAACATTGTTGCTAGGCTCAAAGCGTAAAGAGGCGGAGTTAATGCAATAGCGCAAGCCACTTGGCATAGGACCATCTTCAAATACATGGCCTAGATGGGCATCGCATTTAGAGCACTTCACTTCGGTGCGGATCATGCCATGTGTTACATCACGATGCTCGCTAATCGCTGAAGTGTTTACTGGCGTGTGATAGCTTGGCCAACCACAGCCTGCATCAAACTTGGTGGACGAGACAAAGAGCGGGGTGCCGCAGCACACACAGTGATAGCGACCTTCGTCCCAATGATCCCAATAGCGTCCCGTGAAGGGCGGCTCAGTGGCAGCATGGCGGGTAACTCGGTATTCAATTTCACTGAGTTCTTGGCGGTACTGTTCGTCGGATTTCGTCATGGTCTGATTGTAGTGAAGGATTACGAGGAGCAACTGACCTCAATCTGTTCGAGTGCGGCAGGGGGAGGGACAGCGTATTGATCCATTCCAGGCTGTTCAGAATAGGGGTCTTGAAGGATTTCTAATAAGCGCTTCACCTCTGAGAAATCATCATTTTGAGCTTTCTCAATTGCTGTCTGGGCTAAATAATTACGCAATACAAACTTAGGATTTGTGGCCAGCATGTGAGACTGGCGTTCTGCATGGGAAGACTTCTCTTCCTTGAGGCGATCGAGATAGGATTGCATCCAGCTATCAAAAGCATCCCGATTTAAGAACTGATCGCGTAAGGGGTTGGATTTAGCATTATGACTTGCATCAAAATGCGAGAGCGCTCTAAAGGTATTGGTAAAGTCGACTCGATTGCCGTGCATTAGTTTTAAGAGAGATTCAATCAGCGACATGTCACCAGCATTCTCAATCTTGAGGCCAAGCTTAGCCCTAAATTGGGCTAACCACGCAGTCCGATAGATCTCAGGGAACTTTTCCAATGCCTCTTGCAGATGGGTTTGTGCGTTCTCGCCATCGTAGCGTTGTTCGATGAGGGGAAGCATTGCTCCAGCTAAGCAGGCGATATTCCAATGCATGATCTGGGGTTGACGCTGATAGGCATAACGACCTTGATTATCGCTGTGATTGCAGATGTGATCCATTTGGAAACGATCTAAAAAGCCAAAGGGGCCATAATCAATTGTGAGACCTAAGACACTAATATTGTCACTATTTAATACGCCATGGCAAAAGCCAATCGCTTGCCATTGAGCAACTAGTTTTGCAGTGCGTGCACTGATCGCTACAAACAATGCAAGATAGGGGTCATCTGCACTTTGACACACTGGATAGTGATGCGCAAGTAAATAATCAGCCATGGTGGTGAGGTGCACGGTAGAGCGCGCAGTAGCGAAGTGTTCGAAGTGACCAACCCGTAAAAAACTGGGAGCGAGACGCGTACAGACTGCTGCGGTCTCAAGGCTTTCGCGTATGACAGGTTTCTTGGAGCCGGTGATCGCTAAGGCACGAGTGGTGGGCACCCCAAGAGCATGCATTGCTTCACTGCATAAAAACTCCCGAATCGAGGACCGTAGAACTGCACGACCATCACCCATGCGTGAGTAGCGCGTGATACCAGAACCTTTTAACTGAATCTCGTAGCCTCGTAGATCACCCAGCAGAATGGCGCGCCCATCACCCAACTGGCCTGCCCACATGCCAAATTGATGTCCGCTGTAGACAGTTGCAATGGGATCAACAAAGGTGTGCTCTTGGGTTTCTAAAGCATTGCCACTTAACACTTCTAACCAACGCGGGTCTTGCGGTAAGCCCGATGCGTCTAAAGTAATACCAAGTTCTTTGGCAAGATTGCTTTCAAAGCCAACCCAATAAGGATTTGGCAAAGGGGAGGGCAGGAGATGTTGACAGGTCTCTTCACCCTGTAGCGGAAATGCCATGGACTTAAACCGAGTAATTTGCCCAGGCAGACCCAATTAAGTTGCCTGTAATTACATCGTGTGCAATTACCCCGTTGGCATCAAAGCGTCGTTCTACGACCTCATAGTTACCATCATTACGGATCCGCAAGATAGTGCTCGAACGTGTGCCATAGTGTTGAGTTTGAATAAAGGCAGCCGATAGGGCCTTTTCCCACTCCAGACTGACCCCGGTATTGGGGAGCTCTCGATCGGGGGCTTCATGATCATCGGCAAGTAAATGAAGATATTGATCAACGTGTTTGAGATTGCCCGTGTCCATAGCGAGCGTTTGAGCAAAGGCTGCAATGCGATGATTGACCTTGGGCCATGGAGTATCAAGCATGGCATTGGAAAGTCCATACACACCAGGAGTGAGCGATTGGGACGGGAATGTTTTGCGAGGTCGCACCGATTTACCCATGGCCACCCGATTGCTAACCCAATGCATTTCTGCATTGCTAGGATCACTCAAATCTGCCATGAGGAGATTAAAGCCGTTGTACTGATCAAAACGCTTACTGTGTTTTTCAACAAAGTGATCTGGTTTATCGGCACCTGAGAGGTACATGAGTGGCAGTTCACCACGAGTCCGGGCATCCGGTTTTTTCTCACTAGGTGAGCGCACATTAGTCAGCGCTGAGAATCGACCATGCTTGGTAAGACCAAGCCAAGTTCCAGGACTGCCAATGACATCGGCTTGATCACGTCCAGCCAATATGTGGGGATGTTCTGGCCACCAGGCAATTCCTGCGGTATTGCGTTCGTAGAACTCATCCCGATTGGCAGCAACCACCAAGGGGTACTTTGGGTGAGATTTCCAGGCAAATAAAATAAGGCACATAACAATAATATGCCTGATTAAATCTCAATTAGGGAATATGGCAAATTCCCCAATACCAATGGAGGGCCATCCGCTTTACCAAGATGCAATTTGCCACTTTGGGCTAACTCCGACTTACACTCGATCTGCAGGGTTACAAGACCCGCGTCGCTTGGATGCTGGGCAGATAAGACCACCATACCGGCAGGCTGACCAGGATCACTTTCATGAATGATTTCAGTGGCAGGGCCTGCATGCGCGAGAGCAGTTTCCACTTGAGCAAGATATAGACGACGTTTAATGGCGCCTCTGTATTGACTTCGTGCTACCACCTCTTGACCTGGATAACACCCTTTCTTGAAATCAACTCCACCAATGGATTCTAGGTTAATCATCTGCGGCACAAATTGATCTTGGGTC
>RFQL01000056.1 GCA_009924985.1 Burkholderiaceae bacterium
TTTCCTTTCGTTGTAACCACAATAATTGTCCATTTTCTAAGACACGCTTTTCATCGCCGTCATACGCTTTTAAGACAGCGCTGTAGAGTTCTTTTTCATTGGTACAGTCTGCTAGTATCTTCTTTGCTTTAACAGGACCAATACCTTTTAATCCAATGATGTTATCAATCCTATCGCCAGTCAGTATCTGTGTATAGAAAGCTACCAAGCCTTCAAATTCTGAGACATAATACTTTTGTTGTTTGCGATAGTTGTAATGCCAACCTCTAAACTGGTTTAAATCCTTATCAATATGAACCATGATGGTTTCGTCTTCAGGCACTGCATAAGCAGCAATACCAACGGCATCATCGGCTTCAATTCCTTTGACGACAGTGAAACCCCACGATGTAACTAAATGACATCTAAGTGCTTGAAAATGCACAGGTTTCTCTGATATGCGTTGTCCTTTGTAGGGCGCAGTTACCGCTAAAGTATCTCGAAAGTTGCCTTTACCGGTCAGAAATCCTTTATAGTCTTCACAATCTAAATCCATACATAACTCAACCATTGTCTGCTCAAGTCGTGAAATTGCAATAGGCTCCTCTACATCATTGCTAGAGAAGCCTACTGCGTAGATTAACGAATCAGCGTCAATCAGTGCTGTTATCACAGAATGTCATCATCCATGTTTTCGTCAGCAGTAACGCCATCGGCGCTGTACTTAACTAAATCAGTAATAACAATCTTTGCTAATGAAGCTGAAACACCATTCTTGTTCTTCCACTTCCACTCGTAAGGCTTGATGAGTGCAACTGCTTTAGAACCATTACCAACAGTATCCTTGATTTCATTGCCAGACTTATCGTACGGCTGGATAGCGTAGTTTGACTTCACAGTCAAGAACCAACCTTTCTCGGGCTTGTCTTCACGCTTTCGTGGTGCAAGACCAATAGCCTCTAGTGCCTTGACAGCGTTGTCTGATAGATTGGCTAAGTCGCATTGGAACTTACCACTCATTTCGTTAACACGGTCAAAGAAAGCCCATTGAACTTCTGCTTGAATTTTTACTGGTTTCATTTCCATAATACTCTCCTTATCTACAACTGGTTTTAGAAATACTGCAACTGCTATTATACAACAACTTACAACTATATGATTTTATTATATGAAATAGTTACTGTAATGTTTGAGTACTGTAATCAATACTGGCTTCCAGTGTACCATCCTCAATATCAAGTAAAGCATCCTTTAATAATTCGTAGGTCTCTTCAAGGTCAAAAGAAGATTCTAAACTGTAAGTACCATTCTTGTAAGCGGTAACAACAGTCATCCCTAATATGTCTTCTTTATTTTTATCCATTAATGGGTCTCTTTCCAGTTATTACCTACACGATATTCGCCACTTAATGGAC
Organism: Burkholderiaceae bacterium; assembly: GCA_009924985.1. Taxonomy (GTDB): domain Bacteria; phylum Pseudomonadota; class Gammaproteobacteria; order Burkholderiales; family Burkholderiaceae; genus Polynucleobacter. The sequence goes on from RFQL01000056.1 coordinate 1,395, forward strand.
AGCGCATATTTAAAATTATACCAGCATCGGTAATCGATTGTACACCAAGTTTACCGACTTCATCTGCACGATTCTCTTCAACTTCTATTTGCCACTCATCATGGACATTGGCTACGAACTTATAATCAATCTGTGACTGGCGCAAACGCTTATTGAATATCACCAGTGCCTGTTTCATTGCTATCGCACCTGCGCCTTGCAATAGCGTGTTGAGCGCTGAATGCTCCGAGCGAACGAGTAACTTGCGTCCGTCAAGACCCGGTAGCCACGCTTTCTGAGCATAGATACGAGAAACTTTTTCCCGCAGTTGTTTAAGCCTCGGCGTGTTGCGTAGAAAACTAGCAATGAGTGCTTGTCCTTCTTTCGATGAACCTCCAACAATTGACCCAATCTTGGTAGCTCCTGCACCATAGAGGAATGCATAGATAAAAGTCTTAGCTTGGTTCCTTGTCTCAAGCCCTGCTGCTTTCTGGTTTGTTGTGTGAATGTCGCCTGATACAACTTCATTAGTATACGCATCGTCTTTCATATAATGAGCCAGCATCCGCAACTCTAAACCACTTGCGTCAATGCCAACTAATTTATATCCTTTCTTAACTGTCCAAAGTTCTCTGCAATCAGGACCATAGGGACTACCGCTATTGGGAACCTGCGCCATGTTAGGGCTGTGGTGTGTCATACGACCTGTGACTGCGCCATTAGTAATGACCTGTCCATGCACACGACCATCAGTTTGAATAGCATCAATCCAGCTTTCAACCTGTGCTATCCGCTTTTGTAACATCAAGTACTCAGCGATGGCTTTCGCTTCTGGGATGTCGATGCCTTCGAGCGTGGTTTCGTCAACGATGATGTTCCCTTTCTGGGTACGCTTTTTCGGCTTCCAGCCTTTTTCAATGAGCCTTTCTGCGATTTGCTGGCGACTTCCGGGATTGAAGTCTTCCACGATGTCGGGAAGGGGTCTACCTGTTGTTTTGTGGGTGCGACCAGATGTGACTTTGGCAGGAAAGATGCTCTGCATTTCAACGCAAATAGCGTCCAACTTAGTTTTAAGAACAGATAGTAATTGTAGAGCTTTAGCTTCATCGAATCTGAATCCACTTCGCTCTTGCTCTGCGATGATGAACGCAACTTCGTGTTCGAGTTTGATACTTTCTTTTGAATAATCATTTGACATCTCCTTGGTTAAATGTTCATACAGCTTCTGTGTTACTAATGTGTCTTGAATGCAATAGTCAAGCATCTCTTGAGTAAGACCGCCATTAAAAGATTCAAAACTACTCTTAAAGAATCCTATACGCTTACCCCACTCAGACAGACTGTGACCGCCGTCTAATTGCGGATTATATAAGCGAGACATAACTAATGTGTCAACAATCTTTTCTTCCGCAATCGTTATTTTCCATAAGTTCTTTAGAACAGGCACATCAAAGAAAATTCCATTGTGAGCAATAATCTGCTCTGCTCTGTCTAAGAAATTCTGCAGCCCAACAAAGTTCTGCCAAATATGTACTTGGTTTGTATCAATGTCACGAGCAACGACACACCAAATCTTGTCGGGAAATAAATTGGTTTCAATATCAAGAACGATTCTCATTCGATTATTGTAACCAAATCTGCAAGATTAATCAAGTATAGTTTAGAAGTATTATCATCCCCACCACGCACAACTCTAGGTTTATTATCTGCAATATATCGTTTTAAGACAGGCACCGGAAACACGAGTGTCATTATTAGTTCACCCTTTAATGCTAGATTATGAAACCAAAAGTCAGCCTCAGTAATAGCGATACCACTAGGATGTCCACGACTCTCAAATTCAATTACAATATTACCCGTTGAATTCCATTTATCTCGCTCAGTCTTAACTTCAATCTTACTGTTCTGAAATATATCAGCAATCTTTTGTTCAAAGATTTGTCCATATTCCAAATCAATATCAAATCGATTATCGTTGTTCAGTTTCATTTAAGATTAATCCAGAGTCCTATCTGCGCTGCAGCATAACCTATCCAAATCAATGCATTAGACATACTGCCTTTGCTTAATTGTAACACACCGACTACTAAATAGCCAATGCCAGTAGCTCCGACAATGTAGTGTTCAATAGTCATTTCTTTTTAACTATTTTCTTTTTAGCAACAATCGGTTCTTCAACAACTGGTTCTGGTCTAGGTGTCTCAAACATGATTGCCAGCAATTCTTGAATCTCAGGTTCTGTTGCAACCCAGCGACTACCATCATTGAAGTGAATCTCTCTGTCAATGATATAAGTAACATTCTCAGGATTAATAAGCCTGTCGCCAATTCTTAGTAGTTTACTCATCGCCCATTCTCTCTAGTTCGTGTTCAGCTAATGCAGTAGCTGCTTTTAAACTCTTGATTAATTGTTTTACATCGTCACGGTGGTCATGATGGATAGCACCGCCGACGAAATACATTTCTAAAGTCTGACGCACAACTTCTTTTAATGTGCTTTTAAATGTAACAGGGTCATCACCATCACCAATGTAGAATCCATACTCCATACTGCCATTCTCAGCAACCCAGATAAAACTGTCTATCTTAACTGTTTTTGTAGTCATCTTTGCTCCTTTTTCAAATACGAATCAATTGCATCATCAATCTCTTGACCTAACATCCACTGCCATTTAGTCATGTCGCCGTTGCACAGAATCACAGATGGTGCTGCAATCTCAGGGTCAACATCCCACGATGCACTGCGTAGCCAGAGATAGCGTTCAGAATTCCTGTACACTTCTTGATTGTCTTGAATCTTGCTAAATACATTACGATTGAGTTCTTTTAGTCTATCAATCTCGGTGCATAAATCAGTGATGATTTTACGAGTGACATGATATTCATCGGTTTGTGCATAGCGCTTGGCTTTGTCAATTATGTCGTCTTTCATAGTGTGTCCTTTATCTCTAACATTCTTCCAGTTTGTCCATTATACAGCAATGCACCACAATTACCAGTGTAGCCACTAAATCGATTCTTTAACACTCGTACCGATGTGGTATTACGCTCAATCGGGTCTTCAGCCTGTCCATTTCGCTCAAGACCAATGACGATGTCTGAGAGCTGTGCAATAGCGCCTGAACCACGCAACTGCGCCAAGGATGTTACTGCACCTTCTTCGTGTCCACGACCTTCGTTACGCTTTAGGTGTGAGACACAAATCAAACTGATACCAGTCTCTTGCACAATCATGCGTAGTTTAGTCATGATAGCATCTAGAGCTTTCCGTTCATCACCAACATCACCGCCACTGACAATAATACTAATATGGTCAAGAAAGACATAACCACAGCCAAGACCCTTAGCCATGTAGCGCACTCTGTTGACAATGTTTTCCAAAGAAGTGCTAAACAAATACAAGCGGTCAGTTCCCAAAGTTCTATCAAATGCATCTTTTAACTCCTCAGAAGTAACTTCAACATCAGGTAAGTGAATTGGTTTATTTACCGCCAAAGACATAAGCGACCTAGCAGTCTTGCGGACTCCCTCTTCAAGAAACATAAGTCCGACATTGTCACTGGTTTTGTTAAGGATGTGCCAAACGATTTCTCGTAAGAACTGAGATTTGCCAAGCCCAGAGCCAGCAGTGACCATGACAAGTTCCCCTTTGCGAATGCCGTATGTGAGTTTATTAACGCCGTCATACGGATACTCACAATCAGCCTTCTCAATAGGAGACGATACCAATTCCCAGAGGGTGTTACCTTGAATAATTCCATCAGGTATGTAAGATTCAGCAGCCCACCAAGTATCAACAAATTCTTTACTAGCGTTATTCTCAAGATAATCACACGCATCTTTGTATCCTGTCTTGTGTTTCATGATTTTAACTTTGCCACCGAATAACTCAGCGACTGCTTGAGCTGCTTTTTGACCGGGTTCATCGGCATCGAACGCTAAAACAATGTTCTCAAACGAATCAATCCATTCGTATTGTGCTTTGCAGTCCTTTAGAGCGCCACTAGCACCACTGCGGATACTGACACAAGGGTATTTGCTACCTTGCATCTGATAAGCTGCCAGAGCGTCTAATTCACCCTCACAGATAGTCAGGTAGCGCCCAGATTTGGTAAATAGATTCTGTCCAAATAGTGTGGCATCTTTGAAATCACCAGCAACACTAAAGGATTTGTTTTCCACAATCCTAGTTTTGATAGCGACCATCTTGCTATCGCTATCATAGTAAGGATAATAGTGTTTGCCGTTGTCCTGCCTAACGCCGTAGGTTATGCAAGTAGCCGAAGTAATACCACGGTCAATGATACTAAGAGAAGTAGCAGAGTCATAAAAGTTTAGTTCCTTATTCATTGGTTTTTTGTAGTCTTTCGTAATTTCACCATTCCTAGCCTTGTATGTGTGGCATACATGGCAGTAAGTGTGTCCATCGCTGTGCATAGCATTACCATCGCTTGAACCGCACTCGTCGCAAGCCATGTGATACAAAAATTTACTCTCAGTCAATGTCTTGAACCTTCCGCCGTAATGAGTTGACACCGTAGTGCCTGAACCTCTGCCAACGCCATAACTAGTTCGGTTTGTGTTTTGACTAGTTCGTCCTGTAATTCCTCCACCTGTTTCGTTAAATCGATTACGCATGATTGCCTATCCTCGCTTGTCCAAGTTGTCATCTTTTCTCTCCATTTCCATAGATTGTTCCAATTCACTAGGTTTAGTGGCGGACACTTCCATACCATCTTCAGTTCCTTCAAATAATTTTAACTCTTTTGCACAATGAATGCAAAGAAAAACATAACCATCAGGTATGATTCCTCTACGCAGTTCATCATTCTCTTTCTTCAGTTTTGTTATCTCTGCCAGCAACATTCGTGCCATCGATTAACTCCTTCCAATTAGTGTCTTCAGGTAATACGGTTATTATAATATCTTTTTCTTTAGATTTCTCAATTAAATTATTCAATACTGAGCTGCCATACAGATGTAAGCCATAACTGTTCTTGTTGCATCGATAGATTGAACCGGAGTGTCCCTCAAAATCAAAATATTTAGATTGGTTATCAACGCCTACAATACCGCTATTGATTTGCCACGAGTCAGAACCAGCCCAGCCACCATACCAACAAGCAAAGACTCGGTATAGTTTGGTTTTATCGCTAGTGACCTCAATAACAACCCATCTATCAGGAATATTCATGTGCGACCCCATTGATGACCGCAATCTGGACACTTCAAAGCCACAGTTCTGTCTAACTCCATGTCATATAGTCCAATAGCCCTACCCCATTGTCCTTGGGTTCTATTGGCGCCGTAAGCCTCAGCGCTCTTATCTGCTTCTGCTTCTGAGCCTGTTTTCTCAAAAAAGTATTGCCAGATAGAACCGCCATCTAAATCAGCATTACAATTCGGACAATAGCCGTGTTCATTTAACATCAATTACTCCTTGCATTTTAACTCGATGTGGATATTGTGTTTCAATCCAAAAACATCGATACACCCCATCTTTAACGCTTAACCAAGCCTCATAGCGCTGATACTTGCCTGTTGCGTCAATGCAATCATTATGCTCAAAATGCGCCTGATTAGCAACCCAACCACATACAACACCGAGCGCAAACACTCCAACAAAAATAATCTCTTTCATGAGTTCCTTGCAATCATCCAATCTAATGCATCATGCAAAATACTGAATCTAGGTGACTGTTCGGTTTTGTTCTTCCATTGGAATACCATCTTATCAGCAACATCCCAATTATTTTGTTCATGGTTCCATTTTGCAGAACGCTCATGGTCTGTAATTAGTTCCATACCCATTTTATTCATTTCTCACTCGCTTTCTTTAGTATTGCTCTAGCAAATTCCATTAAATCGTGAATGTCTATGTTGTAATCAGGAACTTCATTAATCAAAATTCGTATTTCGTCATCTGTTAAATCTTTTATTTGTGATGCTCTACCAATTTCATAACCACCTTGATGTGCCATAGCCTCGTGATGACTGCATTTATCTAATTGGTTTTCCAACTCCGCTATGCGGTTTGCTTGCTGACGCAACATTCTAGGCACTCGATTATCACACCCAACTGCTTGCAATACTCGGTCTAGTTCATCGGCTAATTCGTATGCGTTCATTCTTCAGTGTCCTCAGCAACAGCCCGTTGAACAAGTCTATTGACCTTATCAGCGATAGCGACATCCAAATCAGCCATTACTGCCTCGTAGCCATAATCCCCAATTAAATCAACCATATCCATCATGATGAAATGGTATCTTGCTTCTTCGTTATGGTGCATAAAACCCCCGTTAGTTAAAAGACAACCCCAATCATAAGACACAACCATAAAAAGTCAATACATAAGACAAAAATAAACTACTTGACAACATTCCAAAAGTGCATTATAATAACTATATAGGTAAACAACATAGACTATCGTTGATTGTTTCTTTATGTTAATTGATAGTAGTCTATATTCACAGTTACGACATAGACTATATTAACTATAACGATACCTATATTACCCGCAAGCGAGTGCATTATCGATTGTCCCAATCAGTCCAATAGTCTTCTGGGTCTTCAGCATCTAAACCACCGTCAATATAGCCCTCATCATCAAGCAACGATTCAGTCATAGCCGTATCTGATTCATTCATTAGGTCTTGCCTTACTTGTATCGGGATATAAGCCTCAATCGTTTTAAGACAATCAGAGCATAGTTCCACATATTGCCTAGTGATACTATGCTTTATGGTAGCCTCGAAGTCAGTTAATGACGCATTGCAACATTGGCATCTCATATTAAAAATCCCCCTCTGCCATGTTTTCAGCAATATCTTTCCAATAAGCCTTGACCTTGTCAATAACATCTTGTGGCGCAGTATTTGGTTCATAATCCTCGTCTATCTCTAATTGACTTAAAGCCTCATACCAATTCGATTCCTCAGCCCAATAGCATTGACCATCTTTAGCTAAAAGCGAATCGACAGCCTCATAGTAAGCCTCTTCGTCAAAATCATCATCTTTGGGTTCATAATACCTATCATTGTTGTATTTCATAAAAGCCTCTCTATTCAATTAAAATTGATTAAGTAATACCAACACATCACCAACACTAAGAAAACCTCTCTAAAGCCCTCTAAATCGATTCTAGAGGTATTCCCAAGTATAGCACAATACCACTCCAACAAGATGATACATAACATAGGCTAAAATTAGATATGTCATGCACCAAAATAGTGCAGTTTTCATGGTTTATTCTCTTCCATGGGTTCAGAGTGTTTTTGTGAAAGTATCTCCATAAAATCAGAATACCATTTATCGAACTCATTTATTCCATACATAAGCCTAAATTGTGGGTCATAAAGCCTCATTGACATAAATTCCATGTAATAGTCAAATTTATCCATTTTTAGCCTCACAATATTGTGCAAATAGTTCCTGAGATAGTTTACTAGCCTCTTCATCTGTCATAGGGTCAGCATAAGGCAATTCAACTATCAAAGCATCACCCAAATATAACTCATATAAGCCCGATTCTCTATCATAGTAATAATTAAGCATTTTTATAAGCCTCTCTCGCATTGTGAATGTTGAGCCATAAATTAAACAGTTCTCCATCGGATAAGCGCCATAAGTGTTTCTGATATTGTGGGTCAGTCTTACCCTCAAGATAACCAAGGTCTTTCCATATTTCATATTGTAGTTCGCTTCTGGTCATTCTATCGACTCCTGTTTTAATCGTTTATAATACTTCTTTATTAGTTTATTCGCTTCTTTAATCTCTGAATGCATAACCGCAATTCCGTCCCATCTATCATCATCTAAATAGGTTTCTATTGATTCTGTAAGCCTTGCCAATAGGTCAATAGTATAGGCTTGCTCTAATTTATCCATTTATTCAATCTCCTCGTAAAGTGTATTAAACCATTGTTTAGCAGTTTTATTATCTACTAACCAAACAACATCATGCCCTTGTAATCGTGCGTTTTGCCTTGCCTCGTATTCGGTGCTATGCTCGCCGATAAGCCATAATTCCCCTTTAATATCAACGCAATACCATTTATCCTTAATTAGTCCTCGATTAAATTCACAATCCGCTAAACCATGGGTTTCAATTTCCTGTAATAGACTCATAATAAACCCTCCTATAAATAGAATACTATAGAGATTACAGCAGCAATGCAAGTATATAAGCATACGCCGGTTAACAGCAATGATTTAAGCATGGTTTAAACCCTCCGCAATATCTGAGCCGGCTATTCTCTTAATCCAGCCTGAGCCGAGCCAATATTGACCGTTATATGACCGTTCAATATCTATCCGGTTTTCTCCCCAACTAATTAAAATCATACTAGCATTCTTTTTAATACCTTCGCTTACTTGTTTTCTTACTTGTGCAATGCTCGGTTTTCTACCGGTAAAATCATATTCATATATCATGGCAATACCTCCTAGTAATAGGTTAATGATTAGCAAAATACTAATCCCATAAGCGCCTAAGATAAGCGCCTATAGGTTAATACTTAATTAATGCTTACGGTAACTTATGTTTTGAATAGTCTTATCCCAACACGCCCTACAATCTAAACACTTATTGCCCTGCTTGTAAGCAATGCACTCATTCCCGCATGGGTTAGCGTTAGCGTGTACAGTGCTAGTGTTTTCAAATCCTGCTAATGGTTTAGCGTCAACCATTGCCGCCGATAATCTTACACATAAATTAGCGGGAAAATCCCCGAAAGTATCCCGATATTTTAATATAAGCGCCTTCTCTCTAGTAGGCAACCAAAATCTAACGCCGGGCAAACTATCCGCAATTCTAACTATATCTAGCAAGTGTTGAAAATTTTGAATATCGCCGGCGTCATGCCAACGAAAATACGGGTTTTTAGTTTTCTCTATTAATGTAATCATACTATCAACCCATGAAATAGAGCTAAGGGACCGTTCCCGCTTATCATGCGCCTTAGTAACGCTCGGATATTGGTAATTAGCTTTTAATGCATAACAATCGAAGCAAACTGAACCGGGTATTTTAGCTAGTTTAGCTCCAATTTTACATAGTTTAGCGCTTATGCCGTAAGTAAACCCCGGCATTTTACTAGGTTTACCCAAATTACCAGCAATTGCCGCCGCTATTTTATAGGATAGTTTGCTTTTCGGTACAGCAAAATTCATAACGGTATAGCTCATTTTAAACCCTCCAATTTTAGGATACTGAAATATAGAATAATCCTAGTATCACAATTAAGCAATACTAGGATAAACCCTTACTATGCTACTTCTAGCTCTTCTGGTACTTCGCTAGGCACTTCACCGGCAAAACCTGCCAAATAATCGGCGGATTTTTGTGCTAATGCGGCGGCTTTAAATATTGCTTTATTATCGTTTTTAAGTACCCGTAACCATGAAGCAATATAGCTAGAATGGCGTAATTCACCGGTGATACTGTAACGAGCGCATAAGAATGCGGCGCTTAGCTCAGCAATTAGCTCTTCGGCGGCGTATGCTTCATTACCAAATC
>RFQL01000057.1 GCA_009924985.1 Burkholderiaceae bacterium
AAAGAGACCGAAGACTATATTACCGGTCGCTTTGGTTAACAGGAGACAGCATGAACGATCGCCACTTATCGTCACAATTTGATGAAGACCTGAATTCGCTTTGTAGCAAATTGCTGCAAATGGGAGGTATGGTGGAGTCGCAAATTGAAGTTGCCATGCGTGGGTTCTCAGAGTCTAAAATTGATCTGTGTGAGCAAGTCATAGAGCGAGAAAAGTCAGTGAACTCGTTAGAGGTAGAAATTGACTCTGCTTGTGCTGAAATCATTGCTCGTCGCCAACCGACTGCACGCGATTTACGCTTAGTCATGGCAATCTCAAAAGCAATTACTAATTTAGAGCGTGCCGGTGACGAAGCAGAGCGAGTTGCGAAGCGCTCTAAGCGCATTATCGAGCAAGCCCCTAATTATAAGATTAATGCTGCCGAGATCAAGTTATCTGGACAAATGGCCATCGATTTACTGCGCCAATCCTTGGATTGCTTTGCTCGCCTTGATGCAGTAGCAGCTGCTCAAGTTGTCCAGGACGATAAGCAAATCGACGAAGAATTTAGAGGTTTTGTGCGCAAGCTGATTACTTACATGGCGGAAGACCCGAAGATGATCTCAACTGGTCTTGATCTACTCTTTATTGCTAAAGCGATCGAGCGCGTGGGTGACCATGCGAAGAACATCGCTGAGTTTGTAATCTATATCGTGAAGGGCGCCGATGTTCGCCACGTACCTCATGATGATTTAGTTCGAGAAGCTACAAAATAAGAATATGCCGCATCGCATTCTGGTTGTTGAAGACGAACCATCGATTGCAGAACTGATTGCTGTTAACTTGACTCATTCTGGGTTTATTGTAGAACGTGCTCTCCAAACCGACGAAGCAATGCGGATGATGCGGGTGAATAAGCCTGATCTCCTAATTTTAGATTGGATGATGCCTGGAAAGTCGGGTGTGCAGTTCACCAAAGAGTTAAGAGCTAATTCAGAGTTACAGCATTTACCCATTTTGATGCTGACAGCTAAAGGTGCTGAAGCAGACAAAATCCAAGGGCTTGATTCCGGGGCTGATGACTATGTCACAAAGCCATTCTCGCCAAAGGAGCTTATTTCAAGGGTTAAAGCATTATTAAGACGTAACTCTTCTTTAGGCTTGGGGGATGAGGTTTTAAGGATCGGCCCTATGCAATTGGATCCCATTACTCATCGAGTTACTGTCTCTCGTCCCAATCAAAGCGATCAGTTTGTTAATTTAGGCCCAACTGAATTTCGCTTATTGCAATTCTTTATGAGCAATCCGGAGCGGGTTCATTCGCGCTCGCACCTCTTAGATCGTGTGTGGGGTGATCAAGTGTATATCGAAGAACGTACGGTGGATGTACACATCAAGCGCTTAAGAGCAGCGTTGGCTGAAGCGGATTGCGATCCCTACATTGAGACCGTGCGTGGCAGCGGGTACCGTATTACCAAGACCCCTAGCTAAATCAGCTGCCTAAATTTTGAGCATCATTCTCTGATGCTCTAAGATGACGCCATGTTCTACGCTATTTTTCGTCTCATCACGATGTTTTTGGTTTCCGGTATTGCCGGTGTCATTGGGCGATCCTTGCTGGGCGATTTAGCAGGGTGGTTGATTGCCTTTTCTATCTTGGCGTACAGCCTTTTATCCTCATACATTAATCAAGCCCGTCTTGATGTGTTCGCAAAAGGGGCAGGGATATCTAGTTTGAGCGGGTTTGGTGCTGCCTGGTCAGAAATTTTCTTTCGTTTACAGCGGGTTATTTCTGGACTTCGTAAGGATATTGAACAGGTCGAGAGGCAACATAAACGCTTTATTGAGGCATTTCAGGCATCCCCCAATGGTATTGTGATGCTGGATGATCAGGACCAAATCGAGTGGTGTAATGCCATTGCCGAACAGTTTTTGGAGATTCAGTTCAAGCGTGATGCTCTTCAACGAATTCATTACATTGTACGTAAACCTGAATTTGTACAGTATATGATGAGTCGCCAGTTTGTGGAATCCGTAGTCCTAGAAAAAATGGGCAGTGCCGCAAGCCTCATTTTGCGATTGCAAGTATTCCCATTCTCTGAGAACCGTCGCCTAATTCTTATTCAGGATATTACCGATCTTAGTAAGGCGGAAGCCATGCGCCGTGATTTTGTGGCCAATGTGTCGCATGAGATGCGCACGCCATTAACAGTCATGATGGGTTTTCTAGAAACAGTCCAAACCTTAGAGTTACCCCCTGAGCAAAAAGCTCAATACCTTGAGATGATGATGGATCAAGGTAGGCGGATGAAAAACTTAGTGGAGGATTTACTAACCCTCGCCAATTTAGAGGCCAACACACAACCTGCCCCCATGCTCAGTATTTCCATGAGTTACTTGATGTCATTGATCAAAAATGATGCCTATGCCTTATCTCAAGGAAAGCACTCCCTCAACTTTGATCTTAAGACCCCTTGTAATTTATTTGGAGAGGAGCGCGAGGTCTTGTCGGCTTTTAGTAACCTGGTCTCCAATGCCATTCGTTATACACCGAATGTTGGCTCTGTGAGTGCGACCTGGTCTGTTAATGCTGCTGGCGAAGGGGAATTTACTGTCACAGATACCGGCCCAGGCATATCCTCTGAGCATATTCCGCGCTTAACCGAGCGCTTTTACCGCGTTGATCGCAGCAGGTCGCGAGAAACAGGAGGAACGGGTTTGGGGTTGGCGATTGTGAAGCATGTCGCCAATCGCCATCAAGCCAATCTTGTGATTGAGAGCACCCCTGGACGGGGTAGCACTTTTATCTTGCGCTTTCCACCCGTGAGAATTTCTTAAGTAGCTCTAATTGCCCAACGATGGCTTCTTGCTTGAGGCGTGGCTTACTTTTTATAAAAGTCCCATCAGACTTCATTAACCAAGCAGAGGCATTGTCCTTGAGCAAAATCATTAAGCCTTCTTGGATAACCCGTTGTTTGAGTTTGGCATCTTTTACCGGAAAGGCAACTTCAACCCGGCGCAATAGATTACGCTCCATCCAATCAGCGCTGGAGAGGTATAAGACCTCATCGCCACCGGCATAGAAATAATAAATACGATGGTGCTCCAAAAAGCGACCCACAATGGAGCGCACTTTAATGTTCTCGGACAGGCCCTGGACCCCAGGGCGCAAGGCACACACCCCCCGCACAATGAGATCAATTTGCACACCTGCCTGAGAGGCTTTATATAACTCTTCTATGATGGTGGGCTCAAGGAGGGCATTCATCTTGCCAATGATGCGTGCCTTTTTACCTTGTTTCGCTGCTCTGGTTTCAACCCGAATATGGTGAACTAATTGCTCAAGCATCGTAAAGGGCGCCTCCCAAATCTCTCGGGTTTCCAGCTGCATGCCAGTACCCGTTAGCTGCTGAAAGACATGATGGATATCTTTTGTGAGAAGCGGATCGCAGGTCATTAAGCCAAAGTCGGTATAGAGCCTGGCAGTGCGAGGGTGGTAGTTGCCGGTCCCCAAATGAGCATATCGCACTAAACTGGTCTTACCCGCTTTATTGATCTGTTCTTTACGCACAATTAGGAGCATCTTGGCGTGGCATTTATGACCCACCACACCATAGACAACGTGGGCGCCAACTTCTTCGAGCTTGGCTGCCCAGTTAATATTGGTTTGCTCATCAAAACGGGCTAAAAGTTCCAGAACAACAGTAACCTCTTTGCCATTCTGTGCAGCCTCGATGAGTGCTTCCATAACGGGTGATTTATCTCCGGTACGATATACCGTTTGTTTAATTGCCAAGACATAGGGATCTCTAGCTGCTTCGCGTAAGAGCTCGAGAACGGGCTCAAAACTCTCATAGGGATGATGCAGCAAGATATCAGCACGCTTCATTCTCTCAAAATAGGAGTCTGCAGACGCATTGTGATGGTGTTTGAGCGGGAATGCAGGAACATAAGGCTTAAAGACTAATTTAGGCTTATCAACCAGATCGGGTAACTGGGCTAAGCGCACCAAGTTCACCGGTCCGTTGACCCGGTAGCAGTCGCACAAATCAAGATTATTTTCTTTGCACAGTCGTTGTAATAGATCATCCGGGATATTGATATTAGTTTCCAAACGAACAGCATCGCCCAAATGACGGGATGGTAGCTCACCCTGTAAAGCCTTACGAAGGTCAGTAATCTCATCATCTGATACAAACAGATCGGAGTTGCGGGTAACCCGGAACTGATAACAACCAAGCACTTCCATTCCAGGAAACAATTGATACACGAAGGCCTGAATGAATGAGGATAAAAATACGAATACCTCGTTATCGCCACATAAGCGTTGGGGCATTTTCACAAGACGGGGTAGAGCGCGCGGTGCCTGAACTACCGCTAGATTTGCCTTACGTCCAAATGCATCGTTGCCATGTAGTTGTACTACAAAGTTCAAACTCTTATTGATTACTCGGGGGAAAGGGTGAACTGGATCTAGGGCAATCGGGGTTAGCAGGGGTAATAATTCTTCTTTAAAGAAATCCTCTGCCCACGACCGTTGGGGACTGGACCAATGTTCCGGTAACAAAAATGTAATGCCAGCTCTCTTGAGATGCGGTAGTAATACCTGTTGATAGAGCTCGTATTGCCGATCTACTAAGGCATGGGCCCGTTCCGATACGAGATCGTAATTGGCCGAAATAGTTCTGCCATCAGAGCCTACTTTTAGTGGGTTATCGAGCAGCTGCTCTTTAATGCCTGCCATCCGGATTTCAAAGAACTCATCGAGATTGCTCGAGACAATACTGAGAAAGCGGATACGTCTAGAAGCGGAATCTTTGGATCTTCGGCTTGTGATAAAACCCGAGAGTTGAACTCTAGAATCCCGATTTCACGGTTTAGTAATAAAAGTGACATAACTCCCTTATATTTCATAAATGTATCACTTTTATTTCATACGATAATAGGGTTATTAAGAAACCAATACTCGCACACCTTGACAAAACCCACATCTCCCAATAAACCCAGTCTAGATCTTGTCGCCGCAGTTGATTTGGGATCGAACAGCTTTCGTTTATTGATTTCTCAGGCCTATATCACCCCCTCAGGGATGCAATTACGGACGATTGATATGCTCAGAGAACCGGTTCGATTAGCGGCAGGCTTAAGCCCTAGCAAGGTCTTGGATGAGGATGCAATGGAGCGTGGCTTAAACGCGATTCGGCGCTTTGGAGAGCGTTTGCGCGGGTTCAAGCCAGAGCAAGTTCGGGCGGTTGCAACCAATACCTTTCGGGTTGCCAGAAATGCCCAAAAGTTTGTGCAGGAAGCACAAATCGCCCTAGGATTTCCGATTGAGGTGATTGCTGGAGTTGAAGAGGCCCGTCTGATCTATATTGGTACCTCGCACGAGGCGCCCGCTGTTGCGGGTAATCGTTTAGTGATTGATGTGGGTGGCGGATCCAGTGAGTTCATCATTGGCAAAGGGTACGAACCTAAACTCCTTGAGAGTTTGTATATCGGCTGTGTATCCCATAGCATGCGTTTCTTTCCGAATGGTGCTATCGATTCTCATTCGTTTAAGGAGGCTGAGCTAGCTGCGCGCCGTGAGGTGCAAGTCATTAAAGGGCGCTTTCATAAGTCGGGCTGGAATCAAGTGATTGGCTCGTCTGGAACCGCTAGAGCCTTGGCCGATTTGATTGCGGATAACAAACTCAATGGCCATGAGGAAAAGAATAGTCAAGATCCAACTAGTTCTGGATTAGATGGGATTATTACCTTGCAAGGCCTAAAGGGTCTTAAGCGACGCTTACTTGATTTTGATCATATTGATCGGGTCAACCTCATCAATCTAAAAGATGACCGTCGCCCAGTTCTGCCGGGAGGCCTATCAATCATGTTGGCCATCTTTGATGAACTAGGTATTGAGAAAATGGAAGTCAGTGACGCCGCATTGCGGGTTGGGGTGTTGTATGACCTCTTAGGAAGAACTCAGCACCACGATATGCGCTTTGTGACGGTCGAACAGTTCATGACCCGCTATGCAGTTGATCGCGAGCAGGCTCATCGTTTAGGCACTTTAGCAGCAGAGTTCTTGGCCCAATTGCCTAAACCGAATCATGAGAGTAGGACCGATAACCTTTCTTTATTAGGCTGGTCTGCTAATTTGCATGAAGTTGGTTTATCTATCTCCCACAATAGTTACCATAAGCACTCTGCCTACATTGCTGCAAATGCTGATATGCCAGGGTTTTCGAAGAACGATCAGGCCCGCCTAGCCGCTTTACTCATTGGGCACACTGGTAAGTTAGGCAAGCTCTCGAACAATGCCAGCTTTAGTGACTGGCGCATGCTGTTTTGTATTCGGCTAGCTCACGTTTTATGTCGTTCTCGTAGCGATGAAAACTTACCAAAGGTTAGGGTTAAGAGTCCAGATTCAGAAAGTTTTGAGGTGCAGCTCAATCAGACTTGGGCAGACGCTCATCCACTCACAGAATTTAGTCTTCGTAAAGAAGCTGCTGAGTGGGAAAGAATTGGTTATCGCTACAGTATTCGATTAAGCGATTAACAGTTACTAATCCGCTTTATCTAAAAAATGCTTCGCATATCGTGGGTTCATTTCCGATAGACGCAGCATGGTCAGTAAATCAGCAGTATTAAAGTCTGGATCCCAAGCAGGGGCACTGCAGATCTTAGCGCCAAGCTTCAAATACCCCTTTATAAGAGGTGGCGCCTCCACATCAAGACCACCATTTAGACGATCAAGCGGTAAGGGTAGCTTGGGGAAGGCATGGTTCTCAACTGGAGCCAGGGCTTAGAGAGTTATAAAGACTGGCTGCATAGTGACCACCGTCCGCCATGGGGATACTTGCACACCCGAGCATAATTTCATAGTCATGTTGCTTCATATACTGACCCAAGCCACTCCATAAAGCCATAATAACGGCGCCAGAGCGATAGTCTTGGTGAACACAAGAACGACCCACCTCTACCATCTTGGGGCGTAAGTGATTGAGGCGAGAGAGATCAAACTCAGAATCCGAATATAGCCTACCAATCTCAGTCGCTTTATGGGGAGTTAAAACGCGATAGGTGCCAATGACCCTTAAGGTCTCCGGGTCGCGGACTAAGAGGTGATCGCAGTAAGCATCAAACTCATCCACATCAAGCCCCTCTGTATTAGCAGGGAGGCTAGCACCCATCTCTTCGGCGAAAACTTTATAGCGCAGTCTTTGGGCTTCTTTGACTTCATCAGCATGCATTGCCCAAGAGACCTTAAAAGGGGCACGCTTGGCTTTGCCAAGCAGCTCAGGGACATTCTTAAATTCAGAAGGTTTATTAGATTTTGGTTCAGTGATCTCGCTAGCACTACTAAAGCCACTCTTTTTTGAGAAAAACTTCTTCAGCGGATTCAATTTATCCAGCCAGGGTTTAATGGGTTCAGAAGATTTTGCATTGCGTTTATTAATAAATAAGTGGTCCAGTGGAGAAAACGGGTTTGGGATATCAGGCATCGTTATTCCTAAGTTGATTGCCTAATCCTACAACGCATACATTACAGGATTAAGACAACGGAAGTTGGTATATAAGTTATTGTTTTTATTGAAGAAGTTGAAAGATCACTGCAGCCCAGATAATGAAGGCAATCAACAGGGCTAGCATGACCGCCGCGGAGCCAAAATCCTTAGCCCGCTTGGACAGATCATGGTGCTCAAACGAGATCCGGTCGATGGCTGCCTCCACACTGGAGTTGAGCAATTCAATTGCTAAAACCATCAAGAGAGCGCTAATCATTAACGCCTTCTCGAGCACACTGACCGGCAAAAGGAGGGCGACTGGGGTGAGGAGTACCAAGAGGACTAGCTCTTGGCGAAACGCACTCTCTTCTTGATAGGCAAAGATTAAGCCATTCCAAGAGTTCTTGGCCGCATGAATCGCCCGTGTTAGCCCGCGATTGCCTTTATGCGGATTTTGTTTAATGTCGTAGGGTTGGGACATTAGGCAGGCACAGTCTGTGCTGAAACCTTGACCTGAACAGGCTTTAAGTGATTAGCAAATTGCTCGCTTGCTGCTTTCCATGAGAACTTCTCAGCATGGGCGCGCGCTACCTCGCGGGGGATCTTGAGGGCATGTAGGCAGGCAGTACGTAGATCTTCGTTCATTACACCTGCACTTGAATCACCCAATACATCAATGGGACCGGTCACAGGATAGGCCGCCACTGGCAAGCCACAAGCCATTGCCTCGAGCAAGACCAAGCCAAAGGTATCGGTTTTGCTGGGGAACACAAAGACATCGGCAGCCGCATAGACCTCAGCAAGTTGATATTGATTGAGCACGCCTAGATAGTTCACCAAAGGGTATTTTTCTTTAATCTCTTTCATAGCTGGGCCATCACCCACCACCCACTTGGATCCTGGCAAATCAATTTCCAGGAAGGCATTGATATTTTTCTCGACCGCGACACGACCTACATATAAAAAGATGGGGTGGGCGCTATTTAACACTTTGGATTGCTGCGGCTTAAAAATTTCTAGATCGACACCGCGTGACCAGATCACCACATTATCAAACCCGTATTTTTCGAGATCGTCTTTCACAACCTGGGTTGGGGCCATCACTGCTAAAGATGGACCATGGAACCACTTCAAGAAGCGGTAGGTCATAGCTAATGGAATACGAGTACGGGCATAGACATATTCTGGAAAACGGGTGTGGTAAGCGGTAGAGAAGGGTAGATCGTGACGTAGGGCATATGAGCGGGCTGCCATACCCAATGGGCCTTCGGTAGCAATATGAATCGCATCGGGGGCAAAGTCTTTAATACGTTTCGCTACCCCTTTACCGGGGAATAAAGACAGCGAGATATCCGGATAGGTAGGGCAAGGAATCGTCTTAAATTCCGCAGGGGTAATCATCTCAATCTGATGACCCATCTTTTGAAGTTCATAGGTCGTTTGCGTTAAGGTGCGCACGACCCCATTGACTTGGGGCTCCCAAGCGTCGGTCACAATCATTATTCTCATCATGCTTTCTCCACAGAAGGTATTAGTGAGGCTCGTGCCATAAATGCCGGGGATGGGACACGCGTTGGAAATGAAATTGGTAGGGTGATCGGTTCAAAGCCAATGTCTTCAGCTGAATGTTGATCGCCAAGGATGTGAGGCCAATGCACAATTTTGAGCTCACCCTCGTGAGTCTCGACAAGGGCGGTGAGACTCTCAACCCAATCCCCATCATTGCAATAGAGCAGGTTATCAATCATGCGGATCTCAGCTTTGTGGATATGCCCGCAGACCACTCCTTGGCAATCGCGTAAGCGCGCTTCTCTAGCCATAATCATTTCAAAGTCGGCGATATAGCTCACGGCATTTTTAACCTGATGTTTGAGATATTGCGAGAGAGACCAGTATTGCAAGCCCATTCGGACCCGCAACATATTGAGATAGCGATTGAAATACAAAATAAGGGAGTAGAGGTTGTCGCCAACATAGGCTAACCACTTGGCGTATTGCATGACTCCATCAAATAGATCGCCATGGGTAATCCAGAGCTTACGACCGTCGGCAGTGGTATGAATGGCCTCCGGAACAACTCGAATATCGCCAAAGGAGAGACCCAAGAACTGTCGGATTGACTCATCATGATTGCCTGGAACGTAGACCACTTCGGTACCCTTACGCGCTTTGCGTAAGATCTTTTGTACAACATCGTTATGTGACTGAGGCCAGTAGATGCTCTTCTTCAGACGCCAACCATCGATGATGTCACCGACGAGATAGAGTGTGTCGGATTCGGTATGCTTTAAGAAATCGAGGAGGTATTTAGCCTGGCATCCAGGTGTCCCGAGATGCACGTCTGAGATCCAAATGGCTCTATAGTGCTCCATGGAATACCATTGTGCCACCGCATTATGAAAACATCATGACAAATTAATGTCAGTTTGATGACAGATACCAAAGCGACCCCGTTATTATCACAACAATGCCATCTAAACAGCCATTCTTGTTCTTGCCATTCCTAAAGATCATGATGCATACGATCAAAGGCGTATCAATCCTAATCTGTGTATTCCCTTTTGCCAAAGAGCAGGCCAAAAAAAGACATATTCAGAGATGGTCAAAACAGTTACTTGCTATCTTTCGCTTAAGGCATCGAGTACTTAATGCAGAGCTACTTCCGAAGCGTGGTGGTTACCTCATTGCCGCCAATCACATCTCGTGGATTGATATCGCTAGTATTCAATCCTTTCTGCCATGTCGCTTTGTGGCGAAGTCTGAGGTAGCAGATTGGCCAGTCTTTGGCTGGATGGCAGAGCAGATTGGTACTGTATTCATTCGTAGAGAAAGTAAGAGACACGGCAAGGAAATTGCTAACCAACTGGAGACCCTCTTACCGAATGAGCCGATTTGCATATTCCCTGAGGGAACATCAACTGCTGGAGACCGGGTCCTAGCATTCAGACCCAATTTATTTGAGTCAGCTGCCCAGACCCAAGTACAAACCTTCCCGATGACCATTCGTTACTTGGATAAAGATAATCAATACAGCGATGCCACTGCGTTTATTGGTGAGATGACCTTAATTGACTCGATCATAAAAATGCTCAGGACTAAATCGATCACCGTAGAGCTTATATTTGGTCCTAGCCCTGCTACAGAGCTAGATCGAAAAGCACTTGCTCAGTACTGTGAAGAGCAAGTGCGATCCCAGATCAAGTAACTCAGAAGTTTGCCCGCACACCGACCATGAGGCTACGTCCTGGTTGG
>RFQL01000058.1 GCA_009924985.1 Burkholderiaceae bacterium
AGAATGCATTGGTCTTGCGATGGGCTCACCAACCCGGTTTGGTAATATGGCTGCCCCCCTCAAATATTTTTTAGATGGCAGCTCGGCGCAATGGCTCAGTGGTGCACTGCAGGGCAAGCCTGCTTGTGTGTTTACTAGTACTGGTAGTTTGCATGGCGGGCAAGAGACCACGCTCCTCTCGATGATGATCCCATTGATGCACCATGGCATGGTCTTAGTGGGACTTCCATACAGTCATAGTGAACTGATGAACACCGCAACCGGTGGCACTCCATACGGCGTTACTCATCTTGCCCATGCCGATGGGAGTGCGCCAATTAGTGCAGACGAGAGCCGTCTAGCCATTGCCCAAGGCAAACGCCTTGCTGAGATTGCCTTACGGCTGCGAGTCGTTCGTTCATGAGTAAATTGCTTGCCGCAATCCTCAGTAGGGATAAATACGTCCTGATAGCGAGCGTAGCCACACTCGATCTCATTATTGTGTGTATTGCGTGGGAGTGGTTTATCTCACCCTTGCGACCCGGTGGCTCATGGCTCATTCTGAAAGCACTTCCTTTGGCAGTTATGCTTCCAGGCCTATGGCGTGCCAAGGTATACACCATGCAGTGGGGGACCATGCTGATCCTGATCTACACCACAGAAGCCTTAGTACGAATCTCTGAATCGGGTTGGAACTTTTGGATGGCACTGCTTGAGTTGGTTCTTTCAGTCATCATCTTTATTTGCCTATTACTCTATTTAAAACCAATCAAAGCCGAGGCGAAAGCCAAGGCAAAAGCAGATACAAATACAAAGCAATAGAATAGTCGGATGAACCCCACTGCTTTTATTGCCCACTGTCAGACCTTACTGGGCACTCAGTATGTACTTCTCGAAGAATCCGATCAATCTCCTTATCTGAGGGATTGGCGCAATCGCTACCAAGGTAAAGCGCTCGCCATCCTTTTACCCCAGACCACAGAACAGGTAGCTGAGATTGTGAAAGCCTGCAACCAGGCGAAGATCTCGCTCGTACCCCAAGGTGGAAACACCAGTATGTGTGGCGCTGCTACGCCTAACGATTCTGGGCAGCAGGTGGTCTTAAACCTCAAGCGCATGCAGACCATACGCGGGATTGATGCGAGCAATCAAACGATTGTGGTTGAGGCGGGTTGTATTTTACAAACCGTACAAGAGGCAGCTAAAGCCCAAGAATTTCTGTTTCCTCTGAGCTTAGGTGCTCAAGGTAGTTGTCAGATTGGTGGTAATTTAGCAACCAATGCCGGTGGCACCAATGTCTTGCGCTACGGTAATGCACGTGAGCTGTGTTTAGGTCTTGAAGTAGTTACCGCACAAGGTGAGATCATGCAAGGGCTGCGGAGTTTACGCAAAGACAATACAGGCTTTGATCTGCGAGATCTCTATATTGGTTCTGAGGGTTGCTTAGGAATCATCACTGCTGCGGTCTTAAAGCTATTTCCTCTTCCCACAGCACAGTGGACTGCCTTAGTAGCGGTACCCGATATTCCATCGACCATCCAGCTCCTTAATCTCTTTCAGAAACGCACAGCAGCTTTGCTGACTGGTTTTGAGATGATGTCTAAGGACTCGCTTAATTTAACTGCCAAACACTTTGCGCACATGAAGAATCCTCTTTCCAATGATCCTGCATACACCATCTTGGTTGAGTTATCCGATCATGAGAGCGAAGAACATGCTCGTAACTTAATGGAAAGTGTGCTCGAGAGCGCTTTTGAAACAGGCCTAGCAAGCGATGCGGTAATAGCAAGCAATCTCTCTCAAGCCCAATCATTTTGGACCATGCGCGAACATATTACGATGGCCCAGGCACAAGAAGGCGCTAACCTCAAACACGATATCTCCCTACCCATCTCTTCCCTTCATGCATTTATTGAGGAAACCGATGGTATCTTGCGACAACGCTTCAGTGGTGTGCGCCTTATTAATTTCGGACATCTTGGGGATGGTAATTTACATTACAACGTCGCTCCGCCAACTAGTGAGAATCCGAAAGAATTTAATCGTAGTTATGAGCAAGTGATTCATGATGTGGTCTATACGCAAGTTGAGAAACACCATGGCTCGATCTCTGCGGAGCATGGGATCGGTCAACTCAAATTACCAGACCTAGAGGCGCATCGTGGCCCAGTTGCGCATCAGTTAATGCGTAGCATTAAACAAGCTCTTGACCCGAATAACATCCTCAATCCTGGAAAAGTCCTCGCAGAATAATGCTGCGCTTACTTTGCTTCTTAGCATTATTCGTATCCGCAACGGTTAATGCAAACCTTGTTGAAGATCTACGCTCCGGTTCCAGCATCATCATCATGCGTCATGCTGATGCCCCTGGATTTAGCGACCCTCCAGGCTATCGCCTGAATGATTGCTCTACTCAACGCAATCTTGGTAATGATGGGCGCAAGCAAGCGGCAGAGATTGGTCAGTGGCTGGCAGCTCAAGGTATTCAGGAAGCCCGGGTCTTTAGTAGCCCTTGGTGTCGTTGCATAGACACCGCCACTCTTTTAAATAAAGGTCGTGTTACACCAGAGTCTTCTTTAGGTTCATTCTTCGAAGAAATGAGTCGGGGTGATAAACAAACCAAAGGGCTTGAAGCGTTTATCCAAAAACAATTATCTAGTGGCAATAAAATACCGCTGATTTTAGTGAGTCACCAAGTTAATATTCGTGCGTTTACCGGGGCATCGGTTGGTTCAGGTCAAATGCTCTTGGTGAAGGTAAACAAACAAGGGCAGGCAATTCATCAACGCTCTATTCCCTAATTATTAGAGTATGAGAAGATTCAAATTGACTGGGTCTAAAAATGAGAAAATGTGCTTATGAGTACCATTATTGACCCAGCCATCCTATTCTTTATCTTTGGTGTATTTGCTGGATTGGTGAAATCTAATCTAGAGATCCCACAACCGATTACACGCTTTCTATCCCTTTACCTTTTAATGGCCTTGGGCCTAAAAGGTGGCTTTGCTCTGCATCAATCTGGGTTGACCCTTGCAATTACCACTAGCTTAGGTATTGCTATCTTCATAGCATGCGTTGTACCGCTCGTGAGCTATTTTTTTCTTAAAACCAAGTTAAGTGCCCTTGACTCTGCTGCAATTGCAGCGACCTATGGTTCTGTAAGTGCCGTTACGTTTATTACTGCTACCCAGTATTTAAGTCATATTCAGATCGAGTACGGCGGTCATATGGCTGCAGCCATGGCACTGATGGAGTCCCCTGCCATTATTCTGGCGATCTTTTTAGCCAATCGTGCCAAGTCTTCGGTCTCACAAACGAAGCAATCTCTTAAAGTCGGTAAGTTATTACATGAGTCCTTTACGGATGGTGCGCAGCTTCTTCTTTTGGGTGCCATGCTCATTGGAATTTTATCGGGGCCGGATGGTCAAAAGGTGATGGCTCCATTCTCGGTTGATCTATTTAAGGGAATGCTAGCGTTCTTTCTACTCGATATGGGTTTAATGAGTGCAAAGAGTTTTGCAGACCTTAAAGGAAAGCCGCGCGTGCTGTTTTTATACGCTTTCATCGCACCACTCTGCCATTCCTTATTTGCACTCAGTCTGTGTGCGCTCTTTCAGGTTGAGCTTGGCAATACTATTTTGCTGATGGTTCTTGCTGCTAGTGCTTCCTATATTGCAGTTCCTGCTGTGCTTCGTCATGCTCTTCCTGAGGTTAGTCCCGCCCTCTATATGGGTATGTCGCTCGGCATTACTTTCCCTCTCAATATTATTATCGGTATTCCCTTGTATGCCCAAATTGCACGCTGGGTGATGCCTTCTTAATCTCGTTCTAAACGTTTCCGAATACGTAATAAGGAGTCCCCATGGTTCCAAATGCGCGTCGTCAGGTGTTGAAGTGGGCTGCAGGGGCAAGTGCTGTAGCACTCAGCCCCCAGTTGATGCAATTTGCAAAAGCTGCAGATAATTTTTTGAAGGGCCCGGCCGTAAAAGATATTCCAGCTAAGCAAATAAGTCAGCATGTTTGGATGATCTACTCCCCCGATGGTTTTCCCACTCCAGAAAACCAAGGCATGATGGCCAACGTCACTTTTGTAGTTAGTCAGAAAGGGGTCATTCTTTTAGATACGGGTGCATCTGTCCAAATTGGCGAGATGGCAATCCGCATGATTAAGCGGGTGACTCATAAACCTGTGATTGCTATCTTTAACTCGCACTATCACGGCGATCATTTTTTAGGTAATCAGGCATTTATTGAGGCGTATGGTAAAGATATCCCAATTTATGCCCACCCTTACTCGATCACTCAAATTAAAGGAATTGAAGGCAATGCGTGGCGTAATCTCATGGAACGCTGGACCAACCAAGCGACTGCTGGCACCAAGGTAATTCCGCCGACTCATATTACTAAGCAAGGGGATATTTTTAACTATGGTGACGTCCGTATCAAGATCCATCACCATGGGATTGCTCATACACCTGGCGATATTTGTATGCAGCTTATCGAAGATAAGATTACTTATGTGGGCGATATCGTCGCATCGCCAATATCGATGATGGTTCGTATGTTGGTACTTTTAAAACCTATAAAAACCTGCAAAGTTCTGAGGGCGATCAGATATGGATACCCGGTCATGGTGAACCGAGCAAACAACTCCTTAAAGAGTATGGTGAGTTTTTGGCCGGGATCTATGAAACCTGTGTAAAAGCAGTGAAGGATGGTCAAGATCTGAGTGCTGCTAAGTCCTTGGTCCTTAAAGACCCGCGGGTTAGTAAACGCGCTAGGACTATGCAAGGCTTTGACAACAATATTGGCAAATACACGAGTCTTGCCTACTTAGAGGCTGAAAAAGAGGCTTTTTAAGAACTTTATACTGAAGTGATCTCATTGGCTCCCTCATTTCAGTTAATAGTATGCATCCCTTAGTGTGTAAATTGCCTAGCTAACTGTTCTGCCTGCTTGGCAATTGCGCTTGCAGCAACAACATCACCTAAGCTTCCCATGGTTGCAGGTCCTATCATCCATAAATCATTCCATGGTACTTGTTTAGGATCTAAAACCTTAAACTCTGCATTAACACGAATACCTGTTGCCAAAGCATCTGGAAGTGCGTAGCCCTCCCTCATTAGCTGATTCAATAATGGGTCTGAGCTAGGCCCCGTGCAATTAATCACTCGATCTCCGGAAAGCTCGGTACCATTTCCTAAGAGTACCTTGATCTTCGAGTGACTGATCATTATTTGCTTAGCTCGACCTATCGTAAAGTTGATCTGCCCATTGGCTCTCAATGCCTCAAGCGCTGCAATGGTTTGAGGTCCCGCCCTAAATCGATAGAGATTCCATAGCCAACCCACGCGTTTCATCAAAATCTTTCGTTGATGATCTGTAAACTCTTGCCAAATTCGATTCAGCTCAGGTCGTAATTCCTCCCACGCGCATTGCCACTCCGAGCTCTGCGGGGGGGCAGAAGGTAAGTAATGGCGCATAAACCGAACTAAGCTGGCGGGGGTAAGATGACTTGGCCACTGCGGTTGCCGCTGCCTTTGCCAAGGCGCTTGCGCCGGAGGAAATATAGCGCGAGGACTTATGACATTAACGCGACCGCGATGACCTTGCTCAGCAAGCGCATTGATCGCATCGAGAGCTGTGAGCCCTGCTCCAAGCAGAATAATTTCCTCATTTAGCCCAATATCAATCAGATGATTGCCAGGCCAGGGGTTTTCGATCAAGCGTGTGCTTAGGTCATGAGTTGATATATTTTGGCTATTTACAGGGCAAGGCCACCGCGGTGACGCATTCCCGGTAGCCACAATGACATGCTTGGCTATGAAGTTTTCTTGGCCATACTCAAGAACCCAATACTCGTTGACGCGTCTAATTTGATCAACCCTAGTATGGATTTGTTGGAGACTTTGAGGACCTAAGGCGCTAACAAGAAGAGCTTGCATATAGATACCAAAATCGTTACGCCGATAAAAATATCCTGCTTCGTGCTTGGCATGATAATCATTGAGCGATTGCTCTGCCCAGCGAGCAAAATGTAGTGGATCTTCTGTAAAAATCACAGGAAGATCCTCGCGCACGTTTAGGCGGTAGGCAGGACTACTTGTTTTGTAGGCATTACCCCGCCCCAACTCGCCCAGTCCGAAGACTCTTAGAGATGTTGCAGGGATGCCATGACGCAAAAGATGAAGCACCATGACTGCAGCTGCAAAGCCATCTCCTACAATTGCAATAGTATTTGTGTGAGCCACTATCTAAACAAATGAATTGAATCAAACAGTATAGTTTGCTAATTTATCGCGTCCTCGGACCCATGCATAAAAGACCGGCAACACAAAAAGGGTCAAGATGGTAGCAGTAATCATTCCCCCGACAATCACTAAAGCAAGGGGACGCTGTGCCTCCGATCCAATTGCCTGAGAAAGTGCTGCAGGCAATAAACCCAAGCCCGATAGTAATGCAGTCATTAGTACAGGCCGCACTCGTAGACTTGCACCTTCTATCATGGTCTCTTTCATTTGCAAGACATCTTCAATACTTGCCTTATTAATAAATGAAATGAGGATTACTCCGTCGAGGATAGCAATACCAAATAACGATAAGAAACCAAATAAAGCCGAGATACTTAAGGTCTCTCCAGCTAAATGTAAAGCAGTGATCCCACCTACGGCCGCAAAAGGTACATTTATAAGAACCATCAAAGCATCCCGCAAGTTACCAAAGACACTTAAGAGAAGTAAGAAGATACCTAATAATGCAAGCGGTACGATGACCATCAGACGCCGCTGAGCCTCTTTCATCTGATTAAACTGACCATCCCATGCAATGGAGTAATTAGGAGGGAAGGAAATAGATTTGTCCACTAGGAACTTGGCGTCCTCAACAGCGCTTCCTAGATCTCGGCCACGGACGCTAAACTTAATGGCGATATAGCGCTTTCCAGATTCGCGATAAATGAAGAATGGGCCATCGCCAATACGCACACGAGCCACCATCGATAAAGGAATCCGTCCACCGTTTGGCGTATCCACTAATAAATTAGAAATATCTGTAGTGTCGTTACGGCTACTTTCATTCAGGCGAATAGCAATCCCAAAACTCTTTTCGTCTTCGAGTAATTGAGTAATAGCAGCCCCGCCAATGGCATTTGCTACCACGGTTTGAATCTCATCCATTTCGATGTTGTAGCGCGCTGCTCGCTCACGATCAATTTCGATATTCAGCGTTGGTTGACCCAGTTCTTTCAAGATCCCTTCATCGGCAATCCCTTTGACTTGTTTTAGTAACTTAAGAACCTCGTGGGCCTTTTGATCCAAGACCTCTAGATCAGAACCATAAATCTTGATCGAGTTCTCACCCTTCACGCCTGATAAAGCCTCGTTTACGTTATCTTGAATGTATTGCGAAAAACTATAGGTCAGGCCAGGAATAGTTTTCAGTTCTTCTTCGAGCCTGCTAATTAGAAGTTTCTTATTTGTACCACTTGGCATCTTATCGGGCGATTTGAGATAGAGTCCGTACTCTTGGTTAAAGACACCCGTAGGGTCTGTGCCATCATCGGGGCGACCAATTTGCACGGCTACTTTCTTAATCTCGGGCTGCTTACGAAATAGCTCGCGCAATTGGTTAGCTATCTTGACCGAGTAATCTAAATCGACTGTATTAGGAAGGGTTACGCGTAACCAAATATTGTTTTCTTCTAAGGTGGGCAAGAAGGCTGTCCCCAAGCGCGTGGTACTTAATAAGGCCAGAGCCAAAATAAAGACTGAAACAGCTGCCACAGTCCGGGGCTTATCCATCCAACTTCGCAATATAGGCTTATACCAAGCTAGGATTGCAGTTATAAACCTAGGAGGCTTATGATGAAAGTTCTCGCCAAAAATAAGTGACATGATGGCAGGCAAAAATGTAAGACTCAAAATCATCGCAGCAATTAATGCAAATCCCATGGTAAATGCCATAGGCTTAAAGATGATTCCTTCTACACCTCCCATTAAGAATAATGGGGAATAAGCAACAATAATGATACAAACCGAGTAAATCATGGCACGCTGCACTTCGCTAATCGCCAGAACAATACTTTGATTGAGACGCTTCTTACCATCCTCTAGATGCCGCATCACATTCTCGGTCACAATGACTGCCGCATCCACAATCACACCAAAATCTATAGCTCCTAGGGAGATAAGATTAGCCGGTACCGAAAATATATCCATTTGGATAAACGAGAAGCACAATGCCAATGGAATAACTGCTGCAACCATTGCTGCCGCCCTAAAACTACCCAGGAAGACATACAACACAACCAATACGAGAGAGATACCAAAAAATAAAGTGTGCTCGACAGTGCCAATGGTGATATCAAGTAAGTTTTGCCGATCGTAAAAAGGTTTGATCTCAATCCCAGGGGGTAAGACATGCTCATTGAGATTTTGAATCCGCTGACGTACTCGAGCTAAGACCTCCGTGGCGTTCTCCCCACGGCGCAGGAAGATAATTCCCTCCACCTCATCCGACTGCTCATTAAACTGAAACATCCCCAGACGCGGGGCATGCCCAATTTTGACTTCTGCAACATCGCCCACCCGAATTGGAATGCCATTGTTATTCGAGACCACAACCTGCTTAATATCCTGCACATTCTTTAAGAGTCCTACCCCGCGCACAACAAACTGCTGTTCCCCACTGGGTAATAATCCACCACCCGTATTTGTATTTGATGTTGAGAGAGCTAAAACTAACTGGGCAAGAGTAATTCCTTTCGCCTGCAATGCCTCGGGACGAATGATGATTTGATATTGACGAACCTTGCCCCCAAACGACGATACCTCAGCAACTCCTGGAGTTTGTTTTAGCTCTTTATAAATCTCATAGTTCTGCAAGGTCTTTAATTGTGTGGAATCAGCGTGATTGGAGGCCACTTGATACCGCATAATCTCGCCGGTTGCATCGGAGTCTGGACTAATGCTTGATAAGACGCCCGCAGGAAACTCAACCTTAGATAGATTGGCAATAAAGATTTGCCTTGCCTTAAACGCATCAGTCCGATTATCAAACTTGAGCGTGACAACGGATAGGCCAAAAAGAGAAACTGATCGAAAGGTTTGTACCCCAGGGATTCCGGCTAAGGCATTTTCAACAGGGATTGTTATTTGTTGCTCTACTTCGGTTGTGCCTCGCCCTGACCATTGAGAAATCGCTTGGATGGTTAATGGCGCAACGCCAGGATATGGCTGAATGGGGAGAGAGCGTAGGGCTAATATGCCCAAGATTAATAAGAGTAAGCATGCGGAAAGTACGATCACTCGATTATGAATCACACCCCTTACTAAGGAAGTAATTAAACTCACAATTACTCCTGCTTAGTAAAACGTTCATTCAAGAGGACTGCCCCCTGAATCAGGATGTTCGCATTTGGCTCGGCCCCTTCGGTAATGGCATAGCGCTTTCCATCGAGATCGTAACCTTTGACCACTAAGCGGCGATAACTCTCAGGCCCAGTTCGAATGAATGCATAGCGGAGATCTTTGTCACGCACAATAGCAGTTTGTGGGACCACAATAGCTTGCGAACTTCCAATTTGGAGCTTGGCATTCGCATACATATCTGGACGCAAAGAGCCATCCCGATTATCAATATCAGCCCGAATTAAAAGACCGCGGGTCTGGGCATCGACGGTTGGTGCAATGTAATTGACCTTGGCAATAATCTCTAGCTCAGGGAAGGCCTCAAAATGGATCTTCATCGTTTGTCCCCGCTCAATATTACGGGCATCTTGCTCAAAAATGTTGCCAGCAAACCAAAGAGCCTTAGGGTCCGCCATAAACATCAGGGGGTCTCCATGGCTTATAACCGCTCCTGGCTCTACATTGCGTTTAACGACTACTCCGGGAATCGTTGAGCGAATATTTAAATTAGGCTGCGGTTTCCCACTGCGTTCCAGCGCCAAAATATCGCCATCGGAGAAGCCTAAATTACGCAAGCGATTAGCGGCGGCCTCTTGGGTAATTTTGGCATCAGCAAGTAAGTTTGTTAATGAATTATTCTCACCAAGAATTTTGACCGTTCGATGGCTCAATAAAAATTCCTGTTGCGCTGAATTAAACTCGGGGCTATAAAGTTCCAATACAGGAGTTCCTGGTTGAACAGGCGCTCCCTCAAAAGCATAGATACGCTCTACACGACCCGCGACCCGGGCACTCAATAATTTACCTTTTTCAGCATTAAATACCAAGCGGCCTGGCACTTTAATCTCCTGGGGAACTGCTTGGAGTTTTGCTTTCTCAAAACGATAAATTTCTGGATTTAAAACCACCCCTAGAAGATTTAAAGACATTGCGCCCGTTTGATCAACCGCAATTTTTCGATCTTGCGCCTCAATCTTGACCGCACGGTTAACTGTAGTGATACGCCCCACAGTAAAACCAACTACCAAAATACCAAAGGCAAAGGCGGCTAGGCGCAAGCGATAACGGCTCCCTGGAGATAACTGCCAGTAATAATCGAGCACATGCCTTGATTTGATAGATAGCGCTGTAAGTTTCCGGCTAAGATATTGAGTAAGAATGGGATTGAAATACTGTTTCACATGATTTCCTAAAAAGGCTCGCGGCCCGCTGACACCATTAAGACTGAATAGG
>RFQL01000059.1 GCA_009924985.1 Burkholderiaceae bacterium
GATGACCCGTGATGAGTTGAAAGATCTTGCGTGTTTAGGGTTCTCGGCAGATCTCGTGATGCAATCCTTCTGCCATACCTCGGCCTATCCCAAGCCGGTTGATATTCGCACGCATCATGAGTTGCCTGCATTTATGACCAATCGTGGTGGCGTTGCTCTTCGTCCAGGCGATGGCGTGATCCACAGTTGGTTAAATCGTTTATTACTTCCTGATACCTGCGGTACAGGCGGTGATAGTCATACGCGCTTCCCCATTGGCATCTCCTTCCCGGCAGGCTCTGGTCTCGTTGCCTTTGCAGCCGCAACTGGTGTGATGCCTTTAGATATGCCAGAGTCAGTCTTGATTCGGTTTAAGGGCAAGATGCAGCAAGGTATCACCTTGCGCGATTTAGTCAACGCAATACCGCTGTATGCGATTAAGCGTGGTCTTCTCACCGTTGAGAAAAAAGGTAAGAAGAATGTGTTCTCAGGTCGCATCCTCGAGATTGAAGGATTGCCTGATCTCAAGGTAGAGCAAGCGTTTGAGCTGTCCGATGCCTCTGCTGAGCGTTCTGCTGGTGGATGCACAGTGCATCTCAATAAAGAGCCCATCATCGAGTACATGCGCTCTAACATCACCTTGATGAAGTGGATGATTGCGAATGGTTATGAAGATAAGCGCACGCTCAAGCGTCGTATTAAAGCAATGGAGTCGTGGATTGCTAATCCACAATTACTCAAGGCTGATACCGATGCCGATTATTACGAGGTAATTGAGATCGACATGAACGAGATCAAAGAGCCGATCTTAGCGTGCCCCAATGATCCAGACGATGTGAAGTTCTTGTCTGAAGTACAGGGTGACAAGATTGATGAGGTGTTCATTGGATCGTGCATGACCAATATTGGTCACTTCCGTGCTGCTGGCAAGATCTTGGAAGGCAAGACTGATATCCCAACGCGTTTGTGGATTGCACCACCCACCAAGATGGATGCGATGATCCTCACCGAGGAGGGTTACTACGGCATCCTTGGAAGAACAGGTGCTCGCATGGAAACTCCGGGTTGTTCTTTGTGCATGGGTAATCAAGCGCAGATGCGTAAAGGCGCTTCTGCAGTATCGACATCGACACGTAACTTCCCGAACCGTTTAGGGATTGATACGCGTGTTTATCTGGCTTCGGCAGAACTCGCTGCGGTTACTGCGCTCCTTGGCAGAATCCCAACCATGGCAGAGTATCTTGAGCAAGTGCAACCGCTGAATGCCAAAGCCGATGATGTCTATCGCTATATGAACTTTGACAAGATCAAAGACTTTAGTAGTGTGGCGGATACGGTTAGTGTGTAAGTAATAGACCACTGTAATGCAAAAGCCCAAGGTTTTAGGCCTTGGGCTTTTTTTATTCTAGCTCTTAGTACTTAGGTGAGCATTTAAAACATCAATGCAAGACTGCGTGTTGAGCTTGCTTCTTCCGTTTGTGAAGTAGCCAGGCACTATGAATTCTGGTGACGACCATGATTGGCCAGAGCAAAGCGCAAAGCGCGACCCAAAAAATGCGACTTTCAAATGGGTTGTCATCTGAGGTCTTCGCCTTGTGAGGACCCTCGCTAAACAAGTGCCGCTGTGAATACGTTACAAAGCCAAAACATGTGCCAAAGAGTATGAATAGGGTGATAATAGTTGTGTCGTTCATCATTTTTACCTTACCTAATCAGAATAAAGTAATTATTACACCAAAATCTGTAAAAAATTAACTTACACAAGTTTTTATCTAGGGTAATTGGAGGAATGATTGATGCAATGCAAAATGAGTTAGACCGATACAAGCTTATTAAGAAATTAACGAAAACTAGCAAAACAGACCATAAAGTGCTGGTTTTGATCGGTCCATGAGACTACTTTCTGAAACCCGGCCTTCTTCAATAGGTCTTGGAAACCTGTCTGAGTGTATTTATAGCTATTTTCGGTATGGATCGTCTCACCCTTTCTAAACTCAGCCAAATGACCATCCCAACAAACCTTGAGGTCTCGCTTGGCTCGCAAATGCATCTCAATGCGAGATGCTTGTTCATTAAAAAAGGAGTCATGCTCCCAATCTTCTAAACAAAAATTAGTGCTGATTAAACGGTTAATGTGCAATAAGACATTGCAATTAAATGCCGCCGTAATACCCAGTGAATCGTTGTAAGCGCGATGCAATACATCTCTATTCTTAACAAGGTCTACCCCAATTAGCAGACCGCCACTGCCATTTAATAATTGAGCGATACCTTGCAAAAATAGATGGGCTTCCTTGGGATCAAAATTACCGATCGATGATCCTGGGTAGAAAAATATCTTCTTCTGGGCAGCGATGTCCGGTAGCTGAATTGCTTGCGATAGATCGCATGCTTGGGCGATCATGGCAATGTTAGGAAATTGTTTTTGTAGATTAGCAATTGCTGCATCGAGGAAGGTTTTTGAGATATCCAATGCCCAATATTGTTTTGGCTGCAAACTTTCAAATAAAGTACTTGCCTTAGCGCAGTTCCCGGCGCCCAGGTCAACGAAAGCATCGCAATTCCCCACTGCCGCTGATATCTCGTGAATGTAACGCGACATGATGTGTACCTCGGTGCGAGTCGGATAGTACTCATCGAGCAAGGTAATGGCTTCAAATAACTTGGAGCCGAGTTCGTCATAAAAGAACTTCGGGGCAATATGTGCCGGCTTTGCCTGTAAGCCAATGGTGAGCTCTTGTAGGACTGAGGGGTTCATGGTGGGGCTAGCGTGACATCAGGCGTCGCGCGATGTACGACATCGTATCCACCAAAACGACTAAGAGAATGATGGCAATCAATATACTGCTGGTCTCTTGCATTTGAAATAGTCCCATATGAAAAGCAAGCAGTTGTCCTAAGCCACCGCCACCTACAACACCTAATATAGCAGCCGCACGAATATTGTTCTCCCAGCGATAAAGCGTGTAAGACATAAGTTGTGGAATGATAGTGGGTAAGGTGGCATATAAAAATACCTGGCTCTCGGAAACACCCTGTACCCTCAGTGCCTGCGCTGCACCCTGCGGTGCGTTCTCAATCGACTCCGAGAACAAACGACCCAGAACTCCCGTGGTGTGAAGTGCTAATGCTAAGGTGCCGGCAAACGGTCCTAGACCAGCCGATATAAGAATTAGAGCGGCCCACACTAGCTCGGGTATTGAGCGCAGACCGTTTAGGACTAGCCGACACATAAAGCGCCAATGCGCAGGATCTTTAGCATGACTTTTACTAGCTGGTATTGCAAGGAGTAAGCCAAAGAACGCTGCGAGGATGGTGCCGACTGCCGACATCGCAAGAGTCTCAAGCCCAGCGATCCAAAGTTTATGTAAAAAGATTGCTCGTAGATCCGGAGATAATAGTTCACCCAAAAACCGCCCCATACGCTTAGCGCTATCCACTGAAAATAAGCGCCCTAACTGAAGATCAAGGGTCCAAAAACTAAGGATGGTTAATAGCACTAAGCCTAGCGTGACCCAGCACACTGAGCAGTTCCACCGAAACCATGGGTTTGCTTGAGGGTTCATCATTGCATGACCTTTCTGAGCCATGCACTTAATAGATCTGCTAGGCCAACGAGGAGCATAAAGACGATCAGAATGGTTGCAACTTCGCCGCCATTAAACATACGCATGGAGTTATCCAATTGCTGCCCTAAGCCCCCTGCTCCCACAAACCCAATCACTGCAGATGCACGAATCGCACACTCCCAGCGATACACGGTGTAACTAGTTAGTTCGGTTGAGTTCTGTGGCAAGACTCCGTAAAAGAATGCCTGCAATCGGCTAGAACCATTACGCATTAAATTAGTCGCCACATGGTGCTCACCGCTCTCTAAGATCTCGGTATAGACCTTGCCAAGCATTCCTGAGTACGTTAGACCAATCGCTAAGACCCCCGCTGCTGGCCCAAGGCCTACAACTCTGACAAATACCAAGGCCCAAATTAACTCGGGGACGCTACGCAAGATGATTAAGATCCAGCGGATTACTTGACGCATAGCAAACGGTAGAAGATGCATTCGTCCCGATAGGGATGAGATTGATAACACACGGGTTGAGATCAATGTCATTGGGATCGCAAGCACTAATGCCAGAAATGTACCGGCGGTGGCTATTGCAATCGTTCGCCAGGCTTCTTTAGCAATCAGTAATAAAAACTCTGGATTGGTCTGGGGAGGAAAGAAATCAGCCAGAAATTTTGAGCTTACTTTGAGGTTCTCGGGTTCAAGCAAAATCCAAGGCTTAAACTCGGTTGCTACTAATGCAGGCGCTAGGAGAATCAGGAGCGCTATGAACCAAAACAGTCGACCGGTCCAAGCCGGGTCTCTGAGCGCGGGGTTACGAGGCTGAGCTAGAGTTGCGGGCACCACTGATCACCGACAATGAATGATCTTAACCGGGGCGGGCTCTGGCGCGCTATCTGGTAAGACCGGTGCATTCTGGTAGAGCTCATGTTCGTGCTGTCTATACAGATCTGCCAATAGTTCCTTACTGACCTCACTGCTAGGCAGATCAAAAACTAATTTCCCATCACGCAAACCGATGACACGCGGAAATTTGCTGGTTGCTACATCCACTTGGTGTAGGCTGGTAATTAATGTAATCCCATGATCTTTGGCATGTGTAATCAGACTATCCATCGCCTGTCGTGCTCGGGTTGGATCTAAGGCTGAGAGCGGCTCATCAATTAACCAGATCGTTGCGGGAGATAGCAAGGCGCGCGCCAAGCCAACCCGTTGACGCTCTCCGCCAGAGAGACGGTCTACCCGTTGCCAAAGCTTATCGGCAAGGTCAAATTGTGCAAGAGCATCACTAGCTTCTTTGCTATCCCTGGGATAGATCAGACTCATTAGGCTAGCAAAGAAAGATTGTCTCGGTAATTTGGCTGCAAGTAAGGCAGTAATAACGCGTTGTCTAGGTGGTAATGGTGGGGTTTGCGGTGCAAAGAAGAGATTACCGCGTAGCTCTTGTAGTTTACGAGTAGCTAGCTCCCAAACAGACAGATGATTGAGAAAGACTTTTCCGGACTTTACTTTTAAAGCAGCGGCAATGACTAATAAACAGCTTGTTTTACCGGATCCTGATGGACCGATGACTGCGACATGCTCGCCTGGCCCAATAGATAAACTAAGCCCCTGAATCGCTGGGGGAGCTTGCGCAGTAGCTGCAGGATGATAAGCAGTGACGTCGCTAAGCTCGATGCCAAAATCATTACGAGCAGAGAGTTGGTTTGCCACGTCGTAATTAACGAATCAAGCCAGCACTTCGTCCTGCGTTCTCCAAACCTTTATAGTTTTCTGGTTTTGTGGGGATGTATTTCGTAGCACGATTGAGGGTCAAGATTTCTTTACCCTCTGGATTGTTCATATTCAGATTGAGAAGCGCTGCGGTAATTTTCTCGCGCACAGGAGCGGGCATATCTGCGTGTACTGACCAGTTGTAATTAAAGTACGGCGGGGTTGTATAAAATACATCGACTTTAGTGGTATCAACTTTATTTTCTGAAACAAATTTACGCCATACCGTTATATCAAGCGCTGCCGCATCTACACGACCATTTACTACCGCTGCAATGGTTGCATCGTGTGCTCCCGAATAGGCTACCCGTTTAAAGTCTTTGTCCGGATCGATTCCGGCCTCTAACAAAAATGAGCGTGGCATTAAATGACCCGAGGTGCTTGATTGCGAACCAAAGCTTACCTGCTTTCCTTTTAAATCAGTGAGGCGTTTAATCCCAGAATTGGTTTGGGTGATGAACACTGAACGAAAGTTAGTATCTTCTTCACGCTGAGCAATTGGAATGATCTTACTGCCAGAACGGATTTGAGCCTGAACGTATGTGAAGCCTCCGAACCATACCAGCTCTACTTGCTTATTCACAAGCGCTTCTACAGCGGCAGGATAGTCATTAACGGGTACAAAATCGACCTTCATTCCTACCGTACGTTCTAGATACTTGGTCAAGGGGCCAAATTTGCGGGTCTGCTCGGTTGCCGCCTCTTCAGGAATCGTTGTAACGCGTAATACAGTTTGTGCGCTAAGGCTAATTGTTGTGCTAATGAGCAAAAAGCAAAGGAAGCATTTTAAATAATGTGACATGTTTATGTGTTTTATTAATAAGATATAAAAATTGTATAGAGAATTAAGAAAATGCGTGCGCCCTACAAAATTATTGGTAGATCCCATCAATAGCGAGAGAATGACACAATAGGAATATGTTAATTATTCGCCAAATGGGGTCTTACGATGGTCTTACTTGAAGCTGAGAAGCTTGGTCGGCAAGTGAGTGCCGATCGCTGGCTATTTCGAGACCTCAATATCTCCCTTGCTGCAGGCGAGCAACTTGCGCTTCAGGGTGCCTCTGGGGTAGGTAAATCAACCCTGCTCAATCTCTTGGCAGGCCTCGATCAGGCCGATGAGGGTCGCATCTTATTTGAAGGTAAAGATCTCAAAAAAATGGGGGGCGATGAGCATCTCCATTTACACCGAATTGCCTTCGGATTCGTTTTCCAGGCATTTCATTTGATGCCCCATCTCAATGCTTTACAAAATGTCATGGTGCCCTGTTTAATCGCTGGATTGCCCCTTGACCAAGCAAAAGCTCGTGCACAAGCTCTTCTAAACGAACTGGGTCTGGCAGAATCCTATGAAAAATTTCCAGCCGTTTTATCCGGTGGTGAGCAACAACGAATTGCTCTTGCGCGGGCATTGATTCATCGTCCTAAAATTGTTCTGGCGGATGAACCAACGGGTAACCTAGACCCTGTAAGCGCCAATCTTGCCCTCGAACTTTTGTGCCGTTCTTGCCGTGAGCATCATGCTGCCTTAGTGATGGTGACTCACTCAGATAAAGCCGCAGAGCGCTTAGATCGCCGTTTGTTTTTAACGAACTAATGCTGTTTTATTGGTTACTATCATCTGCCTTTAAGGCTCAGCCAGGCCGCTGGTTGATCGCGGGACTGGCCGTTGCTTTGGGTATTGCACTTGCAGTCGCCATTCATACCGTTAATCGCTCGGCTCTCACTGAATTTAGCCGTGCCTTAGATCTGGTCAATGGCCAGGCATCTGCCCAAATCATCATGCCTACCGGTGAATTCTCAGACCAGCTATATGACCAATTTGTTACATATCAAACTGAGCTTGGGATCCGCGCAATCAGCCCAGTTTTAGAACGCAATACGGCACAAATCCGTATTCTCGGAATTGATATTTTTCAAGCGGGTCGTGTATCACCCTCGTTAATGCCGTTTGTTTCTGAAGATCAACAGCAGCAACTCTTTTCAGAAGATGCGATCTTTTTATCGGATGCTGCTATGCAAAAGTTACAACTAGCAGTTGGTGACTTCATAGGACTTGATTACGAAGGTAAGACCGTTCGCTTTAAGGTCGCTGGTACTGTGCCGGGTGCAATTGGCCAAGCAATTGCTATTATGGACTTGGGCGCTCTCCAGTGGCGTTTAGGAGGGCTTGGGAAGATTAGTCGCATGGATGTCCAGCTTCAAGATGGTAAGGGGGTCGAGGAAGTAGCTAATGCTCTCCAGAAATTAAATCTTGGTGTACGTTTAATCAGTTCTCAAGAGCGAGATCGGCGCGTCTCAAATTTATCACGCGCATATCGGGTTAACTTAAATGTCTTAGCGCTAGTTGCCCTCTTTACAGGTGCATTTTTGGTTTTTACGACCATCAGCTTTTCGGTATTACGCCAACAATCCCAATTGGCACTTCTCAGTATCTTAGGCGCAAGCTCTCGGTGGATATTTTCATTAGTGCTTGCGCAGGCCGCTGGAGTTGCTGCAATAGGTGGTCTATTGGGGATTAGTTTGGGTCTTACTCTTGCTTATATCTTGCTAAATATTTTAGGCGGTGATTTAGGGGGAGGTTACTTCTCTGGCATAGCGCCACCTCTTGAGATCGATTTCATAACGCTTTTTGGCTTTTGGATCCTTGCCATTGCAGTTGGCTTATTAGCTGCTTACTTTCCAGCAAAAGCTGCTACGGCAAGACACCCCGCTGAACAATTACGCGCGGGCTCTATCGAACGGGTCGTGCGACCTGTTGTTCATTACCGCATTGCCCTATTCTTTAGCCCTGCTAGCCTAGTGCTGGCATTTATGCCTGCTATGAATGATCTTCCCCTAGCAGCATATGCTTCGATTGCATGTTTATTATTTGCGGGCTTAGCACTTATTCCATGGTTAGTTCAGCATTGTTTTTCAAGTTTGGCACGTGGTTTATCGCGTTGGCAAAAACAACCATCGTCCCTCCTATTTGCAAACTGGCGCTTGGCGCAAGCTCCGGCAAGTTCTGCGGGATTAATTGCGGGTGTTGTTGCCGCTCTCGCCCTGACCGTGGCCATGGTGGTGATGGTTGCTAGTTTTCGAGATTCGATGACCCAGTGGCTTGACCAAGTATTGCCAGCAGACTTATACGCAAACTTTAAACAGCTAAATTTAGACGATGAGTTTCTGAAGAACCCCGATCTTTTGACTACTCTTGAGAAAGTTCCAGGTATTGATCGATATGAACTGAACGTACAGCGTAAGATTCTTTTTCAATCCGATCGACCTGAAGTAACCTTAATTGCTAGACCAATCCAGCAGGGTCGGTCAGCACCAACGCTTCCTCTCATTGGACCGATCTACCCACTCAGTGCTTTATCCGATCGGTCATCCCTACCGGTGGTTTATGTCTCTGAAGCGATGATTGATTTGTATGACTGGCGTCCCGGTACGATTCAGACCCTGCCGGCTTTTAATGAACGACAGGGCTCCCAAAAGGTATGGGTTGCAGGCATTTTTCGGGATTATGGTCGACAGCATGGTGCTCTCATTATCGATCTTGGCACATACCAATTGATGAGTGGTGATCAACAGTATTCAGGGATCGCCATTTGGTTAGTCAATCAAGCCGATCCTGCCACAGTACTTACTGCGCTTCGAGCTGCCATTCCACAGTTTCGTGATCAGGAGTTTATGAATCGCACTGATCTTCGAGCCCTATCATTGACGATCTTTGATCGTAGTTTTGCTCTAACATATGCTCTGGAGATCGCTGCTCTTCTTGTGGCACTTTTTGCAGTAGCAACAGGTTTTGCAGGTCAGGCCCTGCTCCGTGAAAAAGAATATGCCTTGGTGTGCTACTTGGGGCAATCATCTACTCAAAGAATAGCTTGGATTAGTTCAGAATCAGGCCTATTGTTAAGTTTGGCTGTTATTTGGGGAACTCTTTTGGGTTTAATAATGAGCCAGATATTGATTCATCGCGTTAACCCACAATCCTTTCATTGGACAATGGATACAAGCGTGCCCTTCTTTGCTCTCATTACGCTGATGCTTGCTTTGCTTGGCTTAGGTATTGCAGCAGCCTTATGGGCCTCAAAGCGTACTCTGAACCCAGCGAATTTAATCAGCGCATTACGGGCAGAATGGTAATGCACTTTCTTAAACGCCGTTATTTTATGCAGGCATTAGCAATGTCTTGTACCCTACCCGTTTCTCAATGGGCAATTTCCTCGTCAGTCGTCTATCCGCCCGTTCGTCCAAGAAAATTAGTATTCCCACGCGATCATGGTGCACATCCAGAATTTAGAACCGAATGGTGGTATCTCACTGGTTGGCTTGGTTCAGATGCAAACGCCATGGGTTTTCAGATTACTTTCTTTCGCAGTCGTACCCAACATTCACCCGATAATCCAAGTCGTTTTGCACCTACCCAGCTCCTATTTGCGCATGCTGCCTTGGCCATTCCAGCAGAAGGTCAATTACGTCATGCGGATGTTGCAGGACGAGTTGGCACTGCGAGTGCCGCATTCGATACGGCTGATACAAAATTACGATTAGCCAATTGGACAATGGCGAGAACTGAAAATGATCGTTATCAATTTGATATTCCAGCAGATACATTCACGATTCGCTTAGAGGCGATTCCTTCACAAACGTCTGTTTTAAGAGGTAATCAAGGTTTTTCTGCCAAAGGTCCTAGCCCTGAGCTCGCTAGTTATTACTACAGCCGTCCTCAGCTGAACGTAACAGCTCAAATTGAGATTAAAGACAAATCATCAAAAGGCAAACAGGGCTCTCTTCTTAAACGTTCTGGGATTGGTTGGTTTGATCACGAATGGTCGAGTAGCTTACTGATGCCAGGTGCAGTCGGTTGGGATTGGATTGGGATTAATCTTCTGGATGGAGGGAGCGTTATGGCCTTTCGGATACGAGATCAGGCAGGCAAGGCTTTGTTCAGTGAGTGGGATCGACGTGATCAAACTGGTCGGATTTTGGAACGTCACTCAAATGCTGTTTGGGAGTCGGTGGATCAATGGAGTTCAGCGCGATCGCTTGCAAACTATCCAAGTGGCTTTTTCATTCGGATAGGCAATCAAGAGTTTCAATTAAAAACCCTGATGCAAGACCAGGAGGTAGATGCGCGCGGCAGTACGGGTGGGTTTTACTACGAGGGTGCGGTTGAA
>RFQL01000060.1 GCA_009924985.1 Burkholderiaceae bacterium
GAGTCCTCTGCTCTAACCAACTGAGCTATGGGCCCTTCTTAACTTTTTTAACACACCAAAAACCACACTAAAACTCTATTTACTACACACCATGAAAAACCGTCTGGTGTGTAAGCGGTGTGTAAGCAATTTTGACCACCATTTTCACCACTAACCGCTTGAAATCATTGAGGTCTTTGTTACAAGACCCCTAGGGCTTCTCTCTTATGAGAGCAGATATCCAAATAAAACCGCTGGGATTTCAAAAGGTTACGTCGCCTGATTATCGGTGTGTGAGCTTTTGTGTGACTAGATTAACAAGATTACAGGAAGTAATGCCCCACTTATTGGTTTTCAAAACCACAGGATTTTTGGAGCAACCGTCTAACACTTCGTTGCTCCAAATCATTTTTAGGAGGGGGTAACGCTTGATTTGGTGATTACAACTAAGGATTGAATCTAGATTTTGCCGGATTGGCCTGCCCAGCACGATTCGAACGTGCGACCTACGCCTTAGAAGAATTCGTGGCTGTTGGAATATCTATATATTTCAATGAGTTACACGCTGAAATTGTGACTGTGTAATAAACTGTGCAATGCAGTTTTGTCAAGAAATATAAAATCTTCAAGCGTCCTTTTAAGGGACGCTTGAAATAAATTAAATTCAAGGTTTTAACTAGAGATATCAGTCAATGCTAACACCAACTTCTTTGTTAATTTGTGTCCAACGATTAATCTCAGACCGTACAAAATCCTTTAATTGATCTAAAGGTATTGCTGGCGCCTCTGCACCTTGAACCCTCCAAATCTCTTTAATTTGCGGAGCTTGTAATGCTATTGCTAGCTCTTTGTTCATACGGAAAATAATTTCATTAGGAGTATTCGCAGGAGCAAACCATCCGTACCAAGTCCCAACATCCATACTTGGACCGCCGGACTCTTTCATAGTTGGAATATTTGGAAAGTATGGTGAACGTTTTGATGTTGTTACAGCGAGAGCCCGGATCTTTCCTGCATTAATTAGTGCTGCAGAGGTACCCATTCCATCAAACATCATGTCACAATTTCCCGACAAAAAAGTTGTCATAGCAGCAGCAGTTCCCTTATGCGGAATATGTAAAATTGTTATTTTTAAATTATTTTTAAATAACTCAGCAATAACATGCTGTGAAGTCCCATTTCCTGATGAACAATAAGTTAATTTGTCAGGATTTTCTCTTGCAAAGCTAATAAGCTCACCAGCATTTTTGAAAGGAAGCTTAGGATTAATAACAAGCACATTAGGAACAATAGCAGTTAAACCAACAGGAATAAAATCTTTATCAAAATCATATCCTCTTTTAGGATAAAGACTTTCAGACATTGTTTGATGAATTGCTCCCGCAAGAAAAGTATATCCATCAGGCGCTGATTTTGCTGCAAAAAGAACGCCAATAGTCCCACCAGCCCCTGCCTTATTGTCGATTACAAACGGAGTACCTAATTGCTCCCCCATTTTTACTGAAAGCGGCCTTGCAAAAGTATCAACACCTCCTCCTGGCCCATATGGAACTACAATTTTTACTGGTTTATCCGGCCAAGCTGCATAAGCTGATGTTGATAATGCAAAATATACGAAACTTATATATTTCAAAAAATTATTCATTTTTAATCTCCCGTTTTATATTCAATAATCTTCCAAGTTGAACTTGCAACCGCACAAAGCTCCCCATCCTGATCAAAAAGTTCAGAAGCCATAAAAGCAACGCTTCTTCCCATTTTTAAAATTTTTCCAATGCACTTACACTTACCATTTTTTATTGATTTTATAAATTGAACCTTAATTTCTAATGTCACTCCAGCGCCTTGATTTTTTTTGAGAAGATGTCCCATTGAAATATCCATAATAGTAGTAATAACGCCACCATGGAGCGAGCCCTGAGGATTAAAGGAAAATCCTTTAGGCTCAAAAGTAATTTCACACGTCTTATCGGTGTATGAATAACTCAACCCATATAACTTTGAGAGAAAAAATAGCTCAAACTCCTGGCTATGCTCAGTTACTGCAACCTCAAATGCCTTTCTTGCCTCTTCCAGATTTATTTTCTTTTCACTCATATATTGGCGCACTTAATAGCACCTTTTTCCTCTAGCAATTTAATTTCATCTGGACTAATTTTTAATACCTTACTCAAAATTTCATGCGTATGTTGGCCTAATATAGGAGGTGCGACATGGACTTCATCATTCAGATCATCAAACCTAAGCGGAGAATCAATATTTTTCACAATGCCAGCGGTTGGATGCGGCATATTTAAAATCATACCTCTACTTATAAGCTGCTCCGAATCACATACCTCACCAACATTTTTAATCATTCCACTAGGAATTCCAGCTTTTTCTAAAAGGCCAATCCAATGAGATTTTTTATTCCCTTTAATAATCTCTCTTATTATGGGTAGTAGCTCTAAACGATTTTTAACCCTATCTGATGCCATTGCAAACTTTGGATCATTTTGCAAATCCAAGCGATCAATAATTTTGCAAAAAGAATTCCAGAATTTATCATTTGCTACACCAATATTGATCCAGCCATCCAATGTCTCAAAAGTTTCATAAGGCACAATCGAGGGATGCGAATTTCCCTTTCTTTTGGGGGTATTGCCTGTAGCAAAATAACCGCCTGCATTAAAAGTTAGCAGGGATGCCAAACAGTCATACATAGCGACCTCAACACGCCTACCCTTCCCTGTTCTAGACCTTTCAACTAGCGCAGCCAAAACACCCTGGCTGGCATATTGCCCCGTTAATAAATCAGCTATTGAAGTTCCTACCTTTGTAGGTGGTCCATCCGGATCACCAGTAATATCCATAACACCAGATTCACCCTGGATAATTAAGTCATAACCTGGTCTATGCGAATCGGGACCAGTTTGACCAAAACCAGTTATAGCGCAATAGATTAAACCTGGATTTTGTTTTTTAAGCTCCTCATAACTTAGTCCAAATTTTTTCAAAGTTCCCGGTCTAAAATTTTCTATCAACACGTCGCTTTTAAGGGCTAATTCCCGAATTAATGCAATTCCTTCGGGTTTTTTCAAATTGATTGCACAACTTTTTTTATTACGATTTATAGAAAGAAAATAAGCACTCTCGCCATTAACAAATGGGGGCCCATATGTTCTACTCTCGTCTCCAGATACTGGCTCTTCGATCTTAATAATTTCTGCGCCAAGATCGCCTAAAAGCATAGTTGCAAAAGGACCTGACACTATCCGTGTAAGGTCTAGTACTTTAACTCCGCTTAATGGCTGCATCTCACACCATTGCGTCGGCCAGAGACTTCATATCATCAGCCC
The DNA here is from genome assembly GCA_009924985.1 of Burkholderiaceae bacterium. Taxonomy (GTDB): domain Bacteria; phylum Pseudomonadota; class Gammaproteobacteria; order Burkholderiales; family Burkholderiaceae; genus Polynucleobacter. The sequence goes on from RFQL01000060.1 coordinate 3,318, forward strand.
AAATATCGGGCTGATGAGGAGTATCGCCAAATGGGCGCTTCCGACGATCAATAAAAGCAGAATTCATTCCAGCTGATTTGGCACCAATGCAGTCAAATACGTGGTTGGCAACAAACAAGACTTCATCCATTTTTACACCCATAATTTCTGCTGCTTTTTTATAGGTATTAACATGCGGCTTGAAAGAATTTGCTTCTGCCACCGAAATTACATTATCAAATGGTACTTGGTGATACTGCCTGGCAGTCTCAAGCATATCTCTATCGCCATTAGATAAAACGACTATCTTGTACTTTGATTGCAATCTCTTGAGGGCCTCGGGTACATCAGGAAAACATCTCAATTTTTCAATACATGAAACAAGGTACTCGACTTCATCTCGGGTAAAAGGAATATCAGCACGTTCAAGAGTTTTGGTAACTGCTCTATGACCAATTTCGCGATACGGCGTATGTTCACGGTGCAAAAGTGCATCAATCATTGAGTCTTCAAAGTGAGTTCTCCTCCACCAAGTCACAAAGGAATTCGGATTACCCTTCCAGCCCTTGGCTGCCAAAAAAGGGGTTGCAATTTCTACCAAGCCGCCCTGCATATCCACCACAGTTCCGTATTGATCAAACATGACCACCTTGATCTTCTTTTTTAATTCCTCGACGCTCGCCATATAACAGCTCCATTTAGATAACTATTCAACAAATTAAATTTACTAATTCAATTTTGTCTTTCAGAATATAATCAGTCAAATCAATAATTAAGATAGTGATAATGATTTTATAAATAATGGTATAGCTAATGAAAAAGCCTATTAACTTAAGATCCATCGACCTAAATTTACTCGTCTTCTTTGATGCCTTAATGTCTGAGCGACATGTCACTCGTGCGGCTAATAAAGTATCTATCAGCCAATCTGCAATGAGCAACGCATTATCTCGCCTAAGGCATGTTTTTAAGGATGATTTATTTATTAGGACCTCCAAAGGTATGGAGCCAACCTTAAGGGCATTTGAACTTGGGCAATCTATTGGGCAAATACTGCAGCAGACCTCTCGCTTAATGTCTAGCGATATTCATTTTGACCCATTAATATCAAATAGAAGTTACTCAATAAGAATGTCTGACCTTATTGCTGCGCTAGTTCTACCAGTATTAGTCAACAATCTTAGCTCTTCCGCGCCAAATATATCTTTGGATATTTTGCATATATCTCCTGAAAAAACAGTGGAATTACTAGAATCAGATCAATTAGATATTGCGCTGAGTACAGATCTTGAACACAACAATAGTATTCGATCGCAAGCACTAATCTCTGATCGAATGGTGTGCATTCTAAGAAAGGGGCATCCACTATCAAGCGGCAAGCTAACATTAAAGAAATTTTTAGATGGAAGGCATTTACGGGTCTCAATGAGCCCTACTGATATTCGATTTGTAGATAACGTACTTGCAAGCCAGGGACATAAACGTGATGTAGTTCTCAATGTTCCGCACTGGCTTCTAATACCTGAGATACTTAAAAAAACTGATTTAATAGCCGTGATTTCAGAGCGCCTTGCATCTAATTTTACTAATGAAGACCTTGTATTGCGACCGCTCCCTTTTATGGCAAATTATTTTCATTGGACTATGTATTGGCATAAGCGCTATGAACACAGCCAATCACACCAATGGCTTCGAGGATTGATTGTCTCCAGCTCTTTAATCTATAAATAGATTAATGGAAGGTCGATTAAACTAAGATGTGCTCCTTGAATTGCCGTCAATTTAGGTCCACGACCAAAGAGAGTTTTCTTTAGTAAGTCATTACGGCTACATGGGTTGTTTCTGTGTGAGTTGGGATACTTAGGTTTGGGGTGCTGGTGATTTGCAACCTAAGATTGAATTGCAAGCCATATATGATTAGTCGGTTTACCCGACAAAATTACTGACGACCCAGTTGCCCATAGTTGGCCAGGATCCTCCGCGCTAGACCAAGGTGATTCTTATGCTGGTCAAGCAGGTCCATGATTGAGCCAATCGATCACAATCCTCCAGCCTAGATCTATATAAACAAAATTGAATTTGGCCTGCCCAGCACGATTCGAACGTGCCTCCTGGGCCTTGGGAAAATATTGGTCAATCTATGTTGTGACTTTGGGCGCTACCCGGCTCTCTCTTTTGCAGCTTGTACAGCCTCCGCCTTTCTTTTCATACAAGCAAAGCAACGCAATGAGTTGGTAGTCTTGCCACTGCTTCGAGATATGACCTTTTTCATTTGATTCATTGGAGTAAGCACTCGGCAGCTCGGACATACTTTAGGAGCTTGGATAATCTCAGTCATAACTCATTTTAGGCCATTAACTTAATAAGTTAAATCAAGGAATAAAAAAGGCCAACGTAGAGTTGGTCTTAAGGGATATTCAAAAGCAGTTGGGCTTAGTTGGAGTTGACAAAACCAGGAGGATCAATAAATGCGTATCCAGGAACACGCCGCTTAATCCTTGAACGTACCGTTACTGTAACAACTCCCAACGCTTTAGCAGCCGCAACCAATGTAAAAAAGCTTCCAATTGGCGTCTCTACCCATCTATAAGCAGGATGAAAAGCTTGCTCAGGTTTGACTGTTCCAATTGGCTCGCCTTCGTATGCATATCCATAATGCTTTTTTGAAATACGATATCTAATTGCCTCTCCAGTAACACCATAGTATCTTGCTGCTTCCTTGACTGATGCAAAAGATCCGTTAGGTGTAATCACTACTTTTGAGTTTGGATTATTACCTCCTGACCTAGTCCCAGCCCAAGACCAGTCTTTTTTAATCAAAGTCATTCGCTCACTTTGTTTTTTTCTAATTAGCGGATTAGCCCAATGCTTTCTCAAAGAAATGCTTGCTTTACTAAGCTGGGCATCACTGATCACTTTTGAAGCGCCAGCAATCTGTCTAGGCGTAAGAGATAACAGCCATTCCATATCACGCTTTATATTAGCCATCACGCAGCCTCCAAGAAGCGACGGGCTTGACGCTGCCAATTATTAGGCTTTGCTTTCATGGTTCGAGCAATATGCTGGGGCAAGCGAAGATCGAGTCGACGAGGTATATCCAAGTTTTCTAATAAAAACTTGAGTAGCTCTACTTTTTGTTCATCAGACAGCTGAGTATCAGAATCAGTACTCAAGTAATCTTTATCAACAATCATATGAAAGATCTGGGCATACTGATCTTCACGACTATCAAGAGCTAAAGAGAATGGAGCGGATCGACTACGTAGTGCATCCATATGGTTGGCAATGCGGCCACGACCACTAGCTAATCGCACATTAGTACAAATAATGACCGTACCATTAAAGTCAAACTGGCTTGGGATGGGTTTTCCAGTAAGGGGATTGCGAATTTCTTGAGTAGACGCCCAGCCAACCTGACGATAAGTAGGATCAGTTGCGCCCTTCAGTAAATTTAGCCCAGTTTCGTTGGCAATAATTCCATCGCAGTCATCGAGGATGATGTACTTACCTGCCTTGCGCATGAGATGCAGCAATATATACAGCATGCCCGGTGTAGCATGACTGCGCGCTACAACATAATCCTTATTCTCCTGCAAACCAGTAGACTTAAGCGCTTCAACTACTGCATGTGTCTTGCCCATTCCTGGAGGGCCATAGATAATAGCTGCGCGATGGGCACCAGCTACTACATCACGTAAAAACTCTTGCGCATCTTCGTTGTATTCACGTACTTCATCAATACGCTTACGAAGGCTTGGCTTAAAGATGGGATCTTGTAAGATCTCGGCAACTTGAGCATAGTTAATTGGATCTTTACTTGTAACAAGGTTGCTAGTTAATATAACGTTCTGATTTTTCATGGCTTCCTCTTAAATTTCGTGATTGATATAAATTGAATGCGTTTAAATTTCGATTGGGTGATATGTCCAATCAACACCCTCATTTGATAAATCGTTGAAATAGGCTTGCGCTATATCTGAGAGCGACTCGTACAAAATGTCGCTTTTGGCCATGTCACTTGAATCGGCATATTGATAGAAAAAATTAGTGATGGTTTCACCGGCACATTGCAACGCTAAACTGCCTTTAAATCCCTGCTGAACCATTACTTTGCGTGTGATTCCCCCCAAAGCGGAGCAATGAGCGATGTGCATAAATGGCACACTTACTCTTGTAAAACGATCTTCGCAGCAGCTGCACTTTGAAACATATTGATAGCTTTTTGACATTTGAAACTCCCGTTTAAAACAGCGAAATTGCTGTATAGGTAGTTTCTTAGTATTAGCACTTTTTTAGTATTGCCTATTAATTGTCATTTTTAAATGCTAATATATTTGCATGAATAAAACTCCAAAAAATAATAGCTTCTTACCCGGTAGAACTATGAAGGATTGGTCTACTAAAGGCATTAAGGGTTATGTGATGCTGATGGTGGAGTTTTTACGGATTAGCCCGAGCTATGAGCTAGCTAGACAAATTCTCAATAAGAATCTTGATAAGAAAACCCAAAACAAACTCATTACCCAGCTATATGAAGCTGAAGGTAAAACGCTATCTGCTATTGATAAGCAAGCTGTGATTGCAGAGTTTCAGACAGTTTTAACCACCTATGATGAGTTCGGTGACATTGCCACAATGACATTTGATGACTGGTGGCAAGCACGGGGCATTTATATCTACGGCACACCATTTAGCAAGCCTTTAGTCAAACAAATTACCCGCATTGATAAGGATGAAGATTTTGAACCTCTTTTTTACAAGCCATACGAACAGTATCTAACCAAGATTCGTTCATCGGAAGGCAATCCCACTTCCTTGATATTAGGTTTGCCGCTTGGCATGCCCAAAGCTGATCTACTCAGACAGGTCTCCAAGCTAATAGATAACGCTAAAGTGCCGCTAGCTACTAAATCAGCAAGAGCAAGCAAAGCGCTGGCCGCTAAACGCCTACGCTCAGAACCCTTGTTTATTCAGTTACGCATATTAATGGCCAAAGCCCAATATCCTGATATGCAGCTTTGGAAAGTAGGCTTATGGGCAAAGGTGAGTGCTAAGCATGCCAAAACACTCGACTTAAAAGAATCTAAAAAGAAGTTTGAGGACGCAGATAGCAAAGAACATTTGGCAATCCTGACTAGTAGAGCTTTTAAGAACGCCAAGCAAGTGGCTGAGAATGCGGCACGGGGCAGCTTTCCCAGCTCCAAACCAGTAAGACTGCCTCATTATGATTTTGAGGATATCTACAGTCGATTAAGAATGCACTACAAAACACTTAAACCTAGATAAGCTCCACCGCATTCCTCAGAATATCTGGACGGGTATCAATGTAGCGCTGCGTAGTTGACATCTGACTGTGCCCTGCCAACTGCATCATCACTCGCACCGATACCCCCTTCTCACTGAGTCGTGTCAAAAATCCCCTTCGGCCGCTATGGCTAGTAGCGCCATTAAGTCCCGCTTGCCTATATAGACCATTAATCACGTGGGTTAAGGTATTTGGCGTAAATCCATAAGCCCTTTGTGTGGGAAACAATGGACGATTCATGTCTTTTGGTGGATGCGCTGCAATGTAAATGGCAAGTTCATGTTGCATCCGTTCTGATAACAAGACCACCCTACTTTTAGAGCCTTTGGTTTGATTAGCTGCTAGGTGGATCTCACTTAATACCTGTTTATCCGCGTTTAAAACGTCGCTGTAGCGCACGCTAGCCACCTCACCTATACGCATACCCGCCCAATGCGTTAACAGCAGTATGGCGCGATTACGCACTGCTGCTTTAGTAGTTGCTGTGTAATCTAAAGCTCGCTGTAATTCGGCATCGCTTAATGTTTTTGCTTGTGCCATGGTCTCTCCTTGTATTGCCATCTATGTACTTATATTGTGTAGTCAAAACTGCCCTATTCCTACCGAAAATGGCCATTAATACACTCAGATTGATGGGTTTTTCAAGTGAAAATGACTGAAAAATAACCGCTTGGTTTTCAAGTGGTTACAAGAACTCAACATCAAATGTATATTTTGTGTTGAGTACAAAAATCTGATATTTTTATGGAAGTTCGTGGCGAAAAAGCCACGGTAATTAAAAGCATAAACATGCTTAAAAAGAATTAAACCAACGATCTTTGGCTTAAATTACAGAATTAAGGGATAAATTGCCATGCTTAAAAAAATAAAAGCTTTTGAAGATAAAGGTATCACTTTTGGTGTTTCTCATCTTATTGAAATATTCCCAAGCCCCCTTCCTGATTCTTCGGATAATGGAGAAATTAGCTCAGAGGGAGAGCTATTTAGAACATCAAATTCATTTGGATTTGATGAGCTATACCTCAATGATACAGATACTATTGAAGGCGAATCAAATGGTAAGAAATTGAAATTTTCACTAAAAGACTTTGTACAGTGGCAGCTAGAACGCATGCAGCCTATCACACTACTCCATTTAATCAATAAAACCTGTGCTTCCGTCGATAGCATTCTAGATTTTGATACTGAATATGAAAAGGATGAGGACTACTATCCAGAGGGTTGGCTGAACGTTTATGAATCCCAAGAAATGAGGGAAAAAGGACTTGCATATATAGAGCGCCTCAGAAAAGAAGTCCCTAAAGAGCTTTATGAGATTCTAGTAGATGCGATATTAGATAAAGAGTATGGGTTACTGAATACTGATTGGTATGAATCTGAATTGGACGATAACCTAGATGAGATTCGGAGGGCTTATTCCCACTGGGATGTACCTCTTATGGTTGTATCTAAGGGGAAATTTCTTCCTTATATTGAAGTTGGATATACCCACAACTTAATGATGGATGATTACAACCTAAAGCGTATGTATATTCGTAATTATGATGAGGGTGATAGAGCATAGTTTTTATGGCGAACTACATTCGCCAGCTCTTCGCTTGCGCTCATCGCATTTTTCTTCTCTTTTACTAAAAAGACCACGTAAACCATATTGAATTAAATGAATCACTTACTTTTGGGTAAGCGACGGCTATAGCCCTGTCTTTAAACAAGTCTATTGCTGTCGCTGCCGCAAC
>RFQL01000007.1 GCA_009924985.1 Burkholderiaceae bacterium
TCCTGGCATTGTGAAACTAAATTAATAATACGACGATGGTAGCCGCGCATCATACAACCCTGATCGGTCATCGTAATACGAGTCATTTTGTCCCGCAGATGATTCATGGCAAGTGAGGCATTCTTTCTAAACCAGGAGTCTTGGCGATTCTCACGAATGGTGCCAACGTAATCGTGACCCCCTTCTAGTTGACGCACTATTTTGCCAATCTCTTCCGGGGGATTTTGTAAATCTGCATCAAGAGTAATGATGTATTCACCATGGGCGTATTCAAAGCCAGCCATGATTGCCATATGCTGACCAAAATTATTGGCAAATAAAACCACGCGACTTACATCAGGGCGCTTTTCATATTGCATTGCCAAAATGGCTGCAGATCGATCTTTACTGCCGTCATTTATAAATATGATTTCATACGACAGCATAAATTGACTGGCTGCTTGATCAAGAGCTGGATATAGTCGATCAAATAAAGCATTTAAGCCCTCTTCCTCGTTATAGACCGGAATGATCACGCTCAGGCGAGGGGTATTGTTATTGAACGGGATTGGCGAGCTATTCATTACTCCATTTTGCCTGATCAGAGGCGAGGGGTATTAGTTCAGGACTTGGGTAAGCGCTTGGACCACGCGATCAATATCATGAGAGCTCATAGTGGGAAATAAGGGGAGGGTTAGGATGGAGCGACCAATCTCCGCAGCAATGGGGGTGGACTCAGGGCTATAGCCCAATTTGCGATATAGATCAAAATTAGTAATGATCGGGTAATGTGCCCCTGTGCCGATACCATGTTCTTTGAGAGCCGACATGATGTCACCACGGGATCGTTGTAAGCGAGCTAAGGGCAAGATCACTTGAAACATATGCCAGTTACTCTGTTCAAAATCAGCCACGGGCAAACCTAAGTCTTTATGAACCAGACCCGCCTGATCAATTTTTAGAAAATAGTCTTTGGCAAGTTCAATACGTCTTTGCTGAAATTGATCTAATTGCTTGAGTTGATGCAGTCCAATCACGGCATTCACATCCGTTAGATTATCTTTGCCACCCAAGACATCTACTTCCATCCCGTCGGGGCCGCTGCGTACCAAACCTTGTAGACGTAATTTTTCTGCTAACTGAACTTGGTCTGCGCCAAATCGCTCTGCGTTAAATACCAAACAGCCGCCTTCAATGGTGGTGAGATTCTTGTTCGCTTGGAAACTAAAGCTCACCAAATCATGTTTACCCCTCTGTCCAATTCGAGCACCATTCCAAGAAGATCCCAAAGCTTGTGCGGCATCCTCAATAACGCGTAAACCATGTTGTGTTGCTAGGGCATATAAAGCATCAATATCGATCGGTAGGCCAGCCAAATAAACGGGCATGATGGCCTTCGTATGTTGATTGATTGCCTGAGCCACTTTATTTAGATCTATATTGCGTGTTTGAGGATCGATATCAACAAATATTGGCTTTGCACCAACAGCCAGAATGACATTGGACGTCGCTACCCAAGAAATTGGAGACGTAATGACCTCATCATCCGGACCAATCCCAGCAACTTGTAAGGCGATTTTCATCGTCGCTGTTCCGTTAGCAAAACAACGCACGGTTGCGCCACCAAAATACTCCCCTAAAGCCTTCTCAAAATCCAATACTTTGGGGCCCGAGGTAATCCAGCCCGAGCGCAGAACATCTGTAACTGCAGAAATCGTCGCCTCATCAATTGTGGGCTTTGTAAAAGGAATGAACGGTTGGGTCATCCGTCTATTGTCGCAAAGCTGGTGACGGGTGTCGAACAATAACGCGTCTAGAGTCCCTACCAAGTTCTTCCATGGGCAGGTTCATTTGCTTCAGTTCCTCAAATTGAGCGGGAACCATGACCGCAATGGCGTTGGGATCTTGCTTCCAAATAGCAAGAAATTCATTGAGAGTGGGAACCCATTTTTGGGGCTCTTGCTTCGAGCCAAAGGTCAACTCATCGGTGAACTCCACCATGATGGTATTGCGCTGCAAATAGAATGGTAGTGTGTGATCCAGTAGGCGTACTGAATAAATTTTGGCATCGCTGGGTATTTGACCTTTTACCTTTTGCGCTAAGTCGTAGCCAGATACTGCTCGCCCTAGGGTTTCATGGCCCGTACCTGCAATCGTTGCGGTTAGGAAAAATCCAAACGCAAATAGGCTAATGCTGAGCAGGAAATTTCGTTTGGCAAGCAGAGCTGCACAGAGGCTAAAACTGAACAAGCATGCAAGCGCTACCGTAATCCAAACGGTATAGGCTTGATATGCTTGTACCTCATCTGGTTGACCGTTTCGTCCAACCTCAGATAGAAAGAAAAAGCCCACGGCGGCCAGAATCACAAAAAAGAATGTCTGAACTCTCCAGCCATTCGCTAGGTTGGAGTGGGTCTCTAAGTGGTCCATGATTGTCTTGGCTGCCAAGATAGCAAGCGCTGGAAATATCGGCATGATGTAGCCGGGTAATTTAGAGCGCGACACACTAAAGAACAGCAAGATGATCACAAACCATGCCCAGAGCATCCAACTCGCCGAGAACTGTCCAAGACGATATTGTTTCAGGGTTTGCCAAGCAGATTGAAAGAACTGTGGCATCCAAGGCAGAAAACCCACTATTACCAGAGGTAGAAAGAAGTAAAAGGGGGCAGTGCGGCGATGTGCGTCAGCAGTGAAGCGTTCAAAGTGCTCATGAATAAAAAAGAAATGCGCAAACTCTGGATTTTGCATCGAGACCGCAATAAACCAGGGGGCAGTCACTGCTAGGAAAATGATTAAGCCGCTAACGATGTGAAGCCTAGTCAAAATACGCCAATCCCAGCGAGTAATCATGTATGCAAATAACACCATTCCCGGGATCACAATACCAATGAGACCTTTTGAGAGAGTCGCTAGACCCATGGCTAACCAGCACACCCACATCCAATTACGCGTTGCGCGCAGATGGTTTTGAGTAAACGCGTGTTGTGCTAAAAGCAGTGAACATAATGCCAAATTCAGAAAAGCAGATAGTCCCATATCGAGAGCATTAAAGTGCCCACCCACCACCCACATTGGACTGGCCAATAAGATGAGTGCAGCAAGATAGCCGGCGAGTGAACCATACAGACGAAACGCAGTAAAGCCCACCAACAGAATAGTGAAGTAGCTAGTAATACCGCTCCAGAAGCGCGCCTGCCACTCTCCCAAACCAAAGACCTGAAACACGATCGCAGTGATCCAAATATGCAAGGGTGGCTTCTCAAAATACTTATAGTCGTTATAGCGAGGGGTAATGAAGTCACTACTCACCATCATTTCACGAGCCATCTGCGCGTAGCGACCCTCATCGCTTGGAATGAGGTGACGGTAATCAAGCGTGCCAAACCACAGCAGAGTCGCTACAAGAAATAGCAGTAATAGAGCCAGAGAGTTTATGGGCGATATTTGGCGATTGGCATTCATTAAGATTCTTTTAAAGCGAATTGCTTGTATCTAATAAAATGGCAGCTAATACTTGACGACCTTCATTCATCAAAATGTTGTAAGTGCGGCAAGCGGCCTGAGAGTCCATTATTTCAAAACCGATCTTGGCGAAGATAAGGGGTTTGATGAGTTCTGGCTTTAAAAACTGTTGCTTCTTACCTGTACCAATAATGATGAGCTCCGGCTTAAAGGCGCATAAGCTGGCTAAGTTTTCTAACGAGAGATCCGCAAATGTATTGACTGGCCAGGTCGTAATTTCACCCTCTGGTTGAATAATAATGGCCTGTGAGTATGCTTTTGAGTTCACCTCGATATAGCCAATTCCGTAGCCCGTAATTGTATTTAGGCTGGATTGGGGGTCAGAATGTAACTTCACGCCGAGGCTCTGTCATAATTAAAGGATTATAGCCAGCAATTTATCCCTAGATTTCAAGAGCTTAACCATTTAGAAGACACCATTGTGAAACCGATCAAAAAGTCCGACAAACTAAATAATGTCTGTTATGACATTCGTGGCCCCGTTCTCGAGCTTGCCCAACGCATGGAAGAAGAGGGGCAGAAAATTATTAAGCTCAATATTGGTAATGTGGGTGTCTTTGGCTTTGATCCTCCTGAAGAGATTCAGTTGGACATGATTCGTAATTTGAGTAATGCATCCGCTTACTCGGATTCGAAAGGTATTTTTGCTGCTCGCAAAGCCATCATGCAGTACTGCCAAGAAAAAGGGATTCAAGGTGTTACCTTGGACGATATTTATACCGGCAATGGCGCCTCTGAATTGATTGTGTTGTCCATGAACGCATTACTCAATGATGGCGATGAAGTGCTTGTGCCCGCACCCGACTATCCATTGTGGACGGCTGCAGTTTCTCTATCAGGAGGCACCCCGCATCATTATTTATGTGATGAGTCCAAAGATTGGGCGCCTGACATGAACGATCTGCGCTCAAAGATTACGCCACGTACTAAGGCAATTGTGGTTATCAATCCTAATAATCCGACGGGTGCCCTTTACTCCAGAGACGTTTTATTAGACATGATTGCGGTAGCTCGTCAATTTAACTTAATTCTGTTTGTTGACGAGATTTACGACAAGATGTTATTTGATGGTGAAAAACATATTTCTCTGGCATCGCTCTCGACCGATGTGGTCACTATTACCTTTAATGGGCTGTCTAAGAACTACCGTTCGTGCGGGTATCGCTCTGGCTGGATGGTGATCTCGGGTGATAAGGCGATGGTTGCCGACTATATTGAAGGACTCAATATGTTGTCCTCCATGCGCCTGTGTGCAAACGTCCCTGGACAATATGCGATTCAGACTGCATTAGGCGGTTATCAAAGTATTAATGATTTGGTCGCTAAGGACGGACGTCTTGCAAGACAACGTGATTTGGCATACAAATTAATGAGCGAGATACCAGGTGTAACCGTGGCTAAGCCAAAGGCTGCTCTATATCTGTTCCCAAAATTGGATCCAGAAATGTACCCCATTAAAGACGATCAGCAATTTATTGCTGATTTATTAAAAGAGGAGAAGGTGCTCTTGGTTCAAGGCACTGGCTTTAACTGGCCACATCCAGATCACTTCCGGATTACTTTCTTGCCGCATGAGGATACCCTGCGGGAAGCAATTAAGCGGATTGCTCATTTCTTGGAACGGTATCGTAATAAATACGCAATAAAAAAAGGTGCTGCCGCGACAGCAAAAGTATGATGAAACCCATTGAAGTAGGACTTCTCGGGATCGGCACCGTTGGGAGCGGAGTTTTTACTGTTTTAGCTCGCAATCAAGAAGAAATTAAACGGCGCGCAGGCCGTGGTATTCGCATCCATACAGTCGCTGACCTTAATACCCAACGCGCCCAAGAACTGGTTAAGGGTCAGGCTGAGGTGGTGGATGACGCTCGGAAGGTCATTCAAAATCCTGAAATTGATATCGTGGTGGAGTTAATTGGTGGATATGGGATTGCCAAGGATCTAGTGCTTGAAGCTATTGCTGCCGGCAAGCATGTCGTCACTGCTAACAAAGCCTTAATTGCTGTTCATGGTAATGAGATCTTTAAGGCGGCCCACGCCAAAGGGGTGATGGTTGCATTTGAGGCAGCGGTTGCCGGCGGTATTCCAATTATTAAGGCTTTGCGCGAGGGTTTGAGCGCCAATCGAATTGAGTGGATTGCAGGAATCATTAACGGCACTACCAATTTCATTTTGTCTGAGATGCGCGACAAAGGCCTAGACTTTAATACCGTCCTCAAAGAGGCTCAACGTTTGGGGTATGCGGAAGCGGATCCCACCTTTGATATTGAAGGTATTGATGCCGCTCATAAAGCAACAATTATGAGTGCGATCGCATTTGGTGTGCCAATGCAATTTGCCCAGGCTCATGTTGAGGGGATTACAAAACTTTCTGCAGTCGACATTAAGTATGCAGAGCAATTGGGATATCGCATCAAATTATTGGGCATTACTAAGAAAAATCCCAATGGTATTGAGTTGCGAGTGCACCCAACCTTGGTTCCGACAAAGCGCTTATTGGCCAATGTGGAGGGCGCGATGAATGCTGTTCAGGTTCATGGTGATGCGGTTGGAACTACCCTGTATTACGGCAAAGGTGCCGGCTCTGAACCAACTGCATCCGCAGTGATCGCTGATTTAGTGGATGTGACGCGTTTACAAACTGCTGATCCAGAGAATCGAGTTCCACACCTTGCCTTCCAACCGGATGCCTTACAAAACATACCGATTTTGCCAATGGCAGAGGTCACCACTAGTTATTACCTGCGTTTGGCGGTAGCAGATCAGGCGGGCGTGCTAGCGGAGATTACTCGTATTCTTGCTGCGCATGGCGTTTCGATTGATGCTCTTCTGCAGAAAGAAGCCGCAGAAGGTGAAAGCCAAACGGATCTCGTCATCCTAACCCACGAGACCATAGAGAAAAATTTGATGGCAGCTCTCTCAGAAATACAAGATCTGAAGACCGTGATGGGTGAGATCGTCAAGATTCGTCTTGAGAACCTTTCCTAATTCGAGAGCCTTAGATGCGTTATCAGTCGACTCGTGGTGATAGTCCTTCGCAATCATTTCAGGGAATACTATTGGGGGGGTTAGCCCCAGATGGCGGCTTATATTTACCTACTCAGTATCCTCAGGTAACAACACAGCAGCTTGATGCATGGCGGGGCCTATCGTATCCCGATCTTGCCTTTGAGATCCTAAGTTTGTATTGTGATGACATCCATGCTGATGACTTAAAAGCCTTGTTACATAAAACCTATACGCCTCAGGTGTACTGCAATGGCAGACCGAATGATCCTTCCAGCGATATCACTCCTATCCATTGGCTGGGTGAAGAGCAGGGAAGCAAGTTGGGTTTGTTATGTTTATCCAATGGGCCAACCCTGGCATTTAAAGATATGGCCATGCAGTTGCTGGGTAATTTATTTGAGTACGCTCTAAAGCGCGCTAATCAAGACCTGAATATTTTGGGGGCAACCTCTGGCGACACAGGCAGTGCCGCTGAGTATGCAATGCGCGGCAAGCATGGCATAAAAGTATTCATGCTCTCCCCACGTGGCAAGATGAGCCCATTTCAGTCTGCACAAATGTATTCCTTGCAAGATCCCAATATATTTAACGTAGCAGTTGAGGGTGTATTTGATGATTGCCAAGATATTGTGAAAGCAGTGAGTAATGATTTGGCGTTTAAAGCTAAATACCGTATCGGTACGGTGAACTCGATTAATTGGGGTCGCGTTTTGGCCCAGGTGGTGTATTACTTCCAGGGCTATCTCTTAGCCACCCAATCAAGTACCGAAAAAGTTTCTTTTGCTGTGCCCTCGGGTAATTTCGGGAATGTTTGTGCTGGTCATATTGCGCGCATGATGGGCTTGCCGATCGAGCAATTAGTGGTGGCCACCAATGAGAACGATGTACTTGATGAGTTCTTTAAGACCGGTATTTATCGTGCTCGCAAATCTGCAGAAACTTTGCACACTTCTAGCCCATCAATGGATATCTCCAAGGCAAGTAATTTTGAGCGATTTGTATTTGATCTGCTTGGGCAAGATGGTGCAAGAACAGCCAAACTTTTTAAGCAGGTTGAGATTGAAGGCGGGTTTGATCTCTCTAAAGACCCAGCATTTCAAATGATTAGGCAGTTTGGTTTTGTCTCAGGCCGGAGTACGCACCAAAACCGTTTAGAAACGATTCGTAATATCGATGAGCAATATGGGGTCATGATTGATACGCATACTGCAGATGGTATTCGGGTAGCCCGAGAGTATCTGCAAAAAGGCATTCCGATGCTGGTGCTAGAGACCGCATTGCCGATTAAATTCGAGGAGACTATTCAGGAAGCCTTGGGGCGTCCCGCGGAGTGCCCGAATGCATTCAAAGATATCAAAGCAAAGCCGCAACGGGTTATCAATATGCCGGCAGATACATTTCAAGTGAAGCACTTTATTGAACAACATGTGATTTAGTTTCCAAAACGCCATGCAATCAAACCCAAACAAACCACCAATGCTCACTGCAGCAGAGGCTATTGCCCATTTATTAAAAAATGCAAGTTCGGTTAACGAGGAAGAAACGGTTCCAACGCAGGCAGCCTTAGGGCGTGTGCTCGCGAAGGATATCGCCAGTCAGGTCGATGTACCTCCATTGGATAACACCTCTATGGACGGCTATGCGGTGCGTTGCTCTGACATTACGCAGGCTGGAACCGTACTAAGGATGGCACAACGTATTCCAGCTGGTTCTGTGGGGCAAACCTTGGAGACAGGGACCATCGCCCGTATTTTTACTGGCGCTCCTATTCCCCAGGGGGCAGACGCTGTAGTGATGCAAGAAGATTGCATTGTTCTGGAACAAAGCGATATGGTGCAAATCAACAGCGTTCCAAATCCCGGTCAGTGGATCCGTCGACGCGGTGAGGATTTAACTACCGACAAGATTTCATTAAAAGCAGGTAGTTTTTTGAGACCTCAACAATTAGGCGTAGCGGCATCTGCTGGTTATGCACAATTACCAGTAAAACGGAAAGTACGAGTCGCTGCTTTTTTTACTGGAGATGAACTCTCTTTGCCCGGTGAGCCATTAAAACCAGGCGGTATTTATAACTCCAATCGGGATACTTTATTAGGAGTAATTCGTAGTTTGGGGTGTGAGGCTACGGATTATGGAATTGTTCCTGATCGACTTGAGGCAACTCGGGATGCCTTGCGGACTGCGAGTGCTGAACACGATCTGATTATTACTTCAGGAGGGGTTTCAGTCGGCGAAGAGGATCATATTAAACCCGCAGTCAATGCAGAAGGGCGCTTAGATCTCTGGCAGATTGGTATCAAGCCTGGTAAACCCCTGGCCTTTGGAGCAGTGCGTAAACAGCAAAAGAGCGATCAGGAGACTTGGTTTATTGGCTTACCAGGAAATCCCGTATCGAGTTTTGTAACTTTCCTGTTGTTTGTACGGCCGTTTATCTTAAAACTGCAAGGCCGCTCAGATCTTTCATCACCTTCATATTTAATGAGAGCTGATTTTGATTGGCTAAAACCGGATCGACGCAATGAGTTTCTGCGGGTGAAAATCAATTCACAAGGTGGCTTAGATTTGTTCCCCAACCAAAGCTCCGGGGTTCTAACCAGTGCTGCTTGGGGCGATGGTTTGCTGGATTGCCCTGCTGGTCAGGGATTTAAAAAAGGTGATATGGTTCGCTATATCCCTTTTAGTGGACTTCTGAGTTAATCAAGCAAAGATGAAGCTACACCTACGTTTTTTTGCCTCTATTCGAGAATCACTCGGTCTTGCGCACGAGGATATTGATCTCCCAGAAAATGTTAAGACCATCGATGATCTGCGCACCCATCTCATTGCACGGGGTCATCCTTGGGCAGAGACCTTGGCTAAGGATAAGGTCTTGCGTTGCGCACTTAACCAGCAAATGGTCAGCGTTGAGACCGCGTTGATCGATGGTGCTGAAGTTGCTTTCTTCCCGCCAGTAACCGGGGGTTAATATGCCAGTTCGGATTCAAGAGCACGACTTTGACCTTACGCAAGAGATTGCTCTTCTGCGTAAGGATGACGCGGCAATTGGCGCAATTGCCATTTTCATTGGAACCGTTCGCGACCTCAATGAGGGAGCTGCAGTCAAAGCCATGACCCTCGAGCACTATCCAGGAATGACCGAAAAATCCTTGCACGATATTGTTGATCAAGCAAAAGACCGTTGGGATTTAAAGGATGCTTTGGTGATTCATCGGGTAGGCCCTTTGATGCCACAAGATCAGATTGTCTTAGTGGCGGTAACGAGCGCGCATCGGGGCGAGGCTTTTGCGGCCTGCGAGTTCATTATGGATTACCTTAAAACACTGGCCCCGTTCTGGAAAAAAGAAGATACACCTGAGGGTGCGCGTTGGGTGGATGCCAGAGTCTCAGATGATCAGGCCATGGCGCGCTGGGCTAAAAAGTAATACAGCCCAATATCAATTAAGGCAAATCAAAGAAGCCCAGTTTTTTGTGGCGTGGCAGTCTTTTAATGAGAGCCTCTGCCTTGGAGGCATTTGAGCGATCGATATATTTTTTACTTGCCAAGAGTTTGACCGGACCTCTGCCGCGGGTATAGCGTGCTCCTGTACCATTGTTATGAGCACTAATGCGCTCTGGCAGGCGATTGGTAATGCCAGCATAGAAGCTGCCATCACTGCATTCAACAAGATACAGAAACCAAGTCATCATTTGTTTTAAATCAAATAACTACTTGAATAAAAGGGATTCATACCCATATCCTATGTAGATTAGTACATTTGGAAATAAATTGAGATAAATCATGCGGATAGATAAATTAACAACCAAATTTCAAGAGGCCCTAGGTGATGCCCAAAGCTTAGCCTTATCGAAGGATAACCAGTTCATAGAGCCTGAACATCTTTTGTTGGCAATGCTGCGTCAACAAGATGGCAGCGCGCGTAGCCTTTTAACCCGAGCAGGGGTCAATATTAATGGCTTGGAGAGGGCTTCTGAGCTCATGATCGATAAATTACCCCAAGTGCAGGGAACGAACGGTGACGTGCAAATAGGGCGCACACTACTCAACTGGCTTAATCAGACTGAGAAAGAGGCCAGTAAGCGTGGTGATCAGTTTATTGCTGGCGAACTCTTTTTATTAGTCTTGGCCGATGATAAGGGTGAACTGGGTAAGGCTGCGCGCGAGAATGGATTAAGTCGCAAATCGCTTGAATCTGCAATTGATTTGGTTCGAGGTGGCGAGTCCGTAGGCTCTGCCGATGCCGAAGGTCAACGAGAGGCTCTTAAAAAATACACACTAGACTTAACCAAGCGTGCTCGCTTGGGCAAGCTCGACCCTGTGATTGGGCGTGATGATGAAATTCGTCGCACGATACAAATTCTGCAACGCCGAACTAAAAATAATCCTGTTTTAATTGGTGAACCAGGAGTTGGTAAAACAGCGATTGTGGAAGGCCTTGCACAGCGTATTGTGAACGGTGAGGTTCCTGAAACACTAAAAGATAAACGAGTTTTAGTACTCGACATGGCCTTATTGCTCGCTGGCGCTAAATATCGTGGTGAGTTTGAGGAACGCCTGAAGGCGGTCTTGAGTGATGTTGCCAAAGATGAAGGTCGCACCATTATGTTTATCGATGAGATTCATACAATGGTGGGTGCTGGTAAAGCCGATGGTGCCATGGATGCAGGAAATATGCTCAAGCCAGCCTTGGCTCGTGGCGAGCTCCACTGTATTGGAGCAACCACCTTAGATGAGTATCGTAAATACATTGAGAAAGATGCTGCGCTAGAACGTCGCTTTCAAAAAGTGATGGTTGATGAGCCAAGCGTTGAGGCAACAATCGCCATCTTACGTGGCCTACAAGAAAAATATGAGTTACACCATGGAATTGAAATTACGGATCCAGCAATTGTGGCTGCGGCAGAGTTGTCGCACCGCTATATTACCGATCGTTTCTTACCTGATAAGGCAATTGATTTAATTGATGAGGCTGGATCACGTATCAAGATGGAAATTGATTCCAAGCCCGAGGTGATGGATAAATTAGACCGACGTCTTATTCAGCTCAAGATTGAGCGTGAGGCCGTCAAGAAAGAAAAAGATGATGCCTCTAAAAAACGCCTTGAGTTAATTGAGGAGGAAATCAAACGCTTGGGTGCGGAATATGCCGATCTTGAAGAAATCTGGAAAGCAGAAAAAGGAGCTGCCTTAGGTGCTGCATCGGTTAAGGAGGAGATCGATCGAGTGAAAGCTGAGATCACCAAATTACAGCGTGAAGGTAAGCTCGAGAAGGTGGCAGAACTTCAGTATGGCAAGCTCCCAGAGTTAGAGGCTAAGCTTAAGTCCGCTGCTGCGGCTGAAGCGAAGGCGCAGACTAAAGATAATCATCGTCCTAAGCTTCTGAGAACCCAAGTAGGTGCGGAGGAGATAGCGGAGGTGGTTTCGCGGGCAACCGGTATTCCAGTATCGAAGATGATGCAAGGGGAGCGTGATAAATTACTCAAGATGGAAGATCATTTACACGAACGTGTCACTGGTCAGGATGAAGCAATCCGTGCCGTATCGGATGCAATCCGTCGCTCACGCGCGGGCCTCTCAGAAGAAAATAAGCCCTATGGCTCCTTTATGTTCTTAGGGCCAACGGGTGTCGGTAAAACAGAGCTCTGTAAGGCTCTCGCAGAATTTCTATTTGATAGCGATGATCGTTTGATTCGGATTGACATGAGCGAGTTTATGGAAAAGCATAGTGTGGCACGCCTGATAGGCGCACCTCCTGGTTATGTCGGCTACGAGGAGGGAGGCTACCTGACAGAGCAGGTGCGCCGTAAGCCTTACAGCGTTATTTTGTTTGATGAGATTGAGAAAGCGCATCCTGATGTATTCAATGTTCTTTTGCAGGTGCTCGATGATGGCAGGCTGACCGACGGTCAGGGGCGCACGGTCGACTTTAAAAACACAGTGATCGTCATGACCAGTAATATTGGCTCGCATTTAATTCAGTCGATGACCGGTAAGAATCAATCTGAGGTTAAAGATGCTGTCTTTGGAGAGCTAAAGAATCATTTCCGCCCGGAGTTTTTAAACCGAGTGGATGAGATCGTGGTCTTCCATGGCTTAGATCAAAAGAACATTGCGGCCATCGCAAAGATCTTGTTACAAAACTTGTCTGAGCGATTGGCGCGTATTGATATGCAACTTGATGTCAGTGATGCAGCGTTGAGTAAGATCGCTGAGGTAGGCTTTGATCCGGTCTATGGGGCAAGACCCTTAAAGCGGGCAATTCAGCAGCATATTGAAAACCCAGTCTCTAAGATGATTTTGGAAGGTAAGTTTGGACCGCAGGACGTGATACCGGTTGATGTGGACAAAAAAGGTGACTTTAGCTTCTCGCGCTTAGTCCACTAGTCCTTTTCTGGAGTAATTCCCGACTGGCGCTACACTAGTGGCATGTCGGTAGCTCAAGGTAGCTTGTACCCTAGTGATAATCGGACGATAGGCCTTATCAGCCTAGCGCACGGGACCTCTCATTTCTACCATCTTGTTTTACCCCCTCTATTCCCTTGGTTAAAAACCGAGTTCGCACTTTCCTACGCAGAGCTTGGTTTATTGATGACCATTTTCTTTGTGGTCTCCTGTGCTGTTCAGGCTTCCTCCGGTTTTTTGGTTGATCACAAAGGTGCTCGCCCCGTTTTATTTGCTGGCGTTGGCTTATTGGCCTTGTCCGCATTGACCTATGCAGTGAGTTCAAGTTATGTTGGTTTGGTGATTGGGGCGGTCTTGATGGGTTGCGGTAACGGTGTTTTCCATCCCGTGGATTACACCCTCATGAACCATAAGATCTCGCCCAAGCGTTTGCCCTATGCATATTCCTTTCATGGTGTAACAGGTTATCTTGGCTGGGCCTTTGCCCCAGTCTTTATGGTGGCGATTGCAGAGCTTGCAGATTGGCGAACAGCCATGAAGGCTGCTGCCATTTTGGCATTGGTCGTTTTATTCTTCCTTTGGATGAATCGTGAGTTATTGACTGATGATGCCAAGGCTCGCCATGAATCCAATCTAGCTAATGCTCGTAAGAACGATCCCAATCACACCCCCATAGGTACATTTGATTTCCTCAAATTACCAGCCGTCTGGTTGTGTTGGATTTTTTTCTTCCTAAGCATGGTTGCCATGGCCGGTATCCAGTCCTTTGCTCCCAGTGCTTTTTTAAAAATCTACGACATTTCGGTGGCATCGGGTAACTTCTTCCTTACCTTGTTAGCGCTGGGTAGTGCAGGCGGCATGATTCTAGGCGGATATATTGCCAGCAAGCTAGCCTCACCGGAGAGGACCGTCGTCATTTGTTTAATGATTAGCGCATTGATGTCGATTGTGATTGGGACAGAGATTGCATCAGCAGCATTGATCCCAAGTCTTTTTGTCGTTATTGGTATCGGTCTTGGTGTCGCTGCACCTTCGCGTGATTTAATGATCCGCTCTGCCACACCGCAGGGCGCCTCTGGACGTGTATATGGCATCGTCTATTCTGGTATTGATCTCGGTGCATCAGTTGGACCGCTTGCCTTCGGAATCTTGCTTGATGCAGGCCAACCGAACTGGCTCTTTTTAGGTGTTGCATTCATTCAATGCCTCATCATCTTCACGGCATTTAAGGTGGCCAGCAATATCCCTAACAAGACTCCTGCTTAAATACGTCCTTTTCAGGGCGTAATAGTGAAGATGTGGCTACAGCATCTCTTTCCGTATTGTGAAATATAGATTCCACAAGATAAAACTAATTAAAACCATACTTCATAAACATTTTTCATTCTCTAATCATTGTTTTCATATTGCGATAATGTAATTATAAATTATTGATTTTAATGATTAATATTTATTTGTTTGACCTCTGATAAACAGGCTCAACTCTTATATTCCTCTCTAAACTCTTCTATAAGACATAAGAGTTGATACGAACAAACGTTTAATTCTTAAGAGTTTTTATCTTGATAGAAGGAGAGCAATATGGTTACGCGTAAGGCAGAGGCAGCAACAATTCAAAAGGATTGGGATATCAATCCCCGTTGGCAGGGAATTAAGCGAGGTTACACCGCGGAGGATGTGGTGCGCTTGCGTGGCTCAGTGCGACCAGAGTACACCCTTGCACGACAAGGCGCTGATAAGTTATGGAACCTTGTGAACAATGAGGCGTATGTCAATTGCCTTGGAGCATTAACTGGTGGACAGGCAATGCAACAAGTTAAGGCAGGTGTAAAAGCCATTTATTTATCTGGTTGGCAAGTGGCTGCTGATAACAATAGTTATGCTGCTATGTATCCAGACCAGTCTTTGTATCCAGTGGATTCTGTTCCTAAAGTTGTGGAGCGGATCAACAATACCTTTGAGCGCGCCGATCAGATTCAGTGGTCTAAAGGTATTAACCCAGGCGATCCTGGATACATTGATTACTTTGCGCCGATTGTGGCTGATGCAGAAGCTGGATTTGGCGGAGTATTAAACGCGTATGAACTCAGTAAGGCCTTAATTAAAAATGGTGCCGCAGGAGTCCACTTTGAGGATCAGTTGTCTTCTGTAAAAAAGTGTGGCCACCTGGGCGGCAAGGTCTTATTGCCAACCCAAGAGTCAGTACAGAAGTTGATTGCAGCGCGCCTAGCGGCCGACGTTATGGGCGTGCCAACAATTATCTTGGCAAGAACCGATGCAGAAGCGGCTGACCTAATTACCTCTGATTATGATGAAAACGACAAGCCATTCTTAACCGGTGAGCGCACCCCAGAGGGTTTCTATAAGACCCGCAAAGGTTTAGGACAAGCGATCTCGCGCGGACTGGCATATGCCGCATATGCCGATATGGTGTGGTGTGAAACGGGTACACCTGATCTTGAGTTCGCCAAGAAATTTGCGGAGGCAATTCGGGAGAAGTTCCCCGGCAAGATGTTGGCATATAACTGTTCGCCATCGTTTAACTGGAAGAAAAATTTAGATGACACCACAATTGCCAAGTTCCAACGTGAGCTTGGCGCAATGGGTTACAAGTACCAATTCATTACCTTGGCGGGTATCCACTCGATGTGGTACAACATGTTTGACCTCTCGCAGGACTATGTCAAGCGGGGCATGACCGCTTATGTTGAGAAGGTGCAGGAGCCCGAGTTCGCGGCGCGTGATCGTGGTTATAGTTTTGTGTCGCATCAGCAAGAAGTTGGCACAGGATACTTTGACGATGTGACCACTGTGATCCAAGGGGGTAAGTCTTCGGTAACGGCACTAACTGGATCGACCGAGGAAGAACAGTTTCATTAATGCAATCATCCGCCAATCCAGCGGATTGCTAAGGAGTGCGGTTGGGCGCTTAAATCATTCCAAAAGGATGACTTAAGCGCCTTTCTGTTTTACATTACACCTATGAGTGAGTGCATCCTTTGCAAAGAAGACGGTGGCCAGCTAGTTTGGCGCGGTGATGATGCGCGCGTTGTTTTAATTGATGACCCTGATCTTCCAGGATATTGCCGGGTTATCTGGAATCGGCATGTTGCAGAAATGAGCGATCTCTCACGGGTGGAGCGAGAGATTCTTATGGCCTTGGTTGATGTCACTGAGTTTGCAGTTCGTCGTGTGATGCATCCCCAAAAGATCAACATTGCATCATTGGGTAATCAGGTACCGCATTTGCATTGGCACGTGATTCCTCGGTTTATCGATGACCCATTTTTCTCAGGATCTATTTGGTCAAGCAAACAACGAGAGCTGTCTGAGAGCATCAGAAAAACAAGACGAGAAGCTTCTAGGAGTTTGCCAGATGCGATCCGCTCTGGCATTGCTGATTTAGCCTAAAGTAATTTTCGTAAAGACTCTAAATAGGTATTTGTATCAAGCGCACTCGCGTCACGCTGAGCCTGCCATAAGACTTGTCCTAAACATTCCATGATTTGGTGTTGCGCTTCATGCTCAGAGTCTAATTTTTTACTCAATGCATTGGCGATCTGTCGAATGCCGGGGGGCTGATCAATTGAAATCTGTTCGCTAATCGATAGATGCATAGACAGATGTAAAAAAGGGTTTGTTACTCCCTTCTCAGGGGTAAATTCTTGCTCAAGGGCGCCGGATGGATCGCTCAGGATCGCCTGAAACTCTAGGTGCAGCTCCATCCATTTACTCGCAAGCATTTCTAGGGGCGTTAAAAGACTCCCATCCGTGTGCTTTTGCCAGGTTGTGCAAAAAAAATGACGGACCTCCTCACGGGATGGATTAAATAGGGCCACGTACTTTTCCAGCATCAGTTTTGTGTTTATAGGAACAAAGGGGCTCAACAACGCAATGAGCACAATCAGGATTACGTGCTTTGCAGACATAGCGACCATGCAAGATTAGCCAATGGTGCGCATCGTGGATAAATTCTTGCGAAACACGTTTCATTAATTTCTTTTCAACCTCGATCACATTCTTGCCTGGGGCTAAACCAGTGCGGTTGGATACCCTAAAAATATGAGTATCTACGGCGATAGTAGGTTCACCAAATGCAGTGTTCAGAATGACATTAGCGGTTTTACGCCCAACACCTGGAAGAGCCTCGAGATCCTCTCGTTTCTTGGGGACCTCAGCACCATGTCGATTGATTAAAATGCGACACGTCTCTTGAAGGTGTTTCCCTTTGGTTTTATATAAACCAATGTGCTGAATATAGGGGCGAACCCCCGCCTCCCCCAGAATAAGGATTGCTTCTGGCGTATTGGCAACCGCGAAGAGTCGACGCGTGCCTTTGTTTACAGAGATGTCGGTGGCTTGTGCCGATAAGAGAACCGCTGTTAATAGCTCAAAGGGGGAGCTGTATTCTAGTTCGGTGCTTGGTTTTGGATTGTTGGCTTTTAGTTCCTGAAAAAAGACAATCCGTTGCTCAGTATTCATACATAGATTATGGGTTTGATTGTTTGACCCGTGCTATCGCTGCAGCAATGATGGCACGCTTACGTTCAATTTCAGTAACTTCCGCCGGAGAGCTCGCTTGGGTTTCATCCAGTGCAACTAGTTTTGCCTTCGCCTTCTTAGCTAAACGGATCTCATTGTCACGCTCTTCGCGATCAAGTCGCTCTAGATGGGTTTGATAACGAGCCCTTGCGAGATCTGCCTGAGAGCTTGACCATGCATTCCATCCTGTTTGCTTATCAGTGATGTTAATCATGGCGATACAGTCGACCGGGCAGGGCGCAACACAGAGATCGCAACCAGTACACCACTCCGGTAAGACGGTATGCATTTGCTTGGAGGCGCCCACAATAGCATCCACTGGACAAGCTTGAATACACAGAGTGCACCCAATACAAGCCTTGGGATCAATGAATGCAACTGGTCTGGGTCGTTCAATGCCACATTTTGGATCAAGCTGCTTGGTTTGGGCATCGAGCTTGAAATCCAGAATTCTACTGAGTCGAATAATGCCTTCTTGACCACCAGGAGGACAGCGATTTGGGCGTTCACCATCAGCCATTGCCTCTGCATAGCCTCGGCAATTGGGGTAGCCGCACTTTGTGCATTGTGTTTGAGGTAAGGTGTCCTCTAATAAGTCAGCTAGCTTGGGAGAGCGCATTAACTTCGATAGAAACGGACTTAATTGGTGTCTTGATTGTTTGGATTGGTAGAGTGGTGCGCACGAATGAAGCTTTGTATTCGCGGGTATACCTTACTGCGCCAGCGTCTTCCAGAAAAAATGCCATAGTGCCCAGCACCGCTTACCTCATAATGCTCTTTCATGGACTCATCAATTCCCTTACAGAGTTTGTGAGCAGCACGCGTTTGCCCGCTTCCAGAGATATCGTCCATTTCTCCCTCAATGGTGAGCATGGCTGATTGTCGAATATCTTCTGGTTTCACGAGTTCGCCATTTACCTTCCAAGTGCCATTAGGTAATGCACACTCTTGGAACACGGTTCTGATGGTGTCTAAATAGTAGTGTGCGTCCATGTCAAGTACAGCGTTGTACTCATCATAGAAGCGAATATGCGCTTTGGCATCTTGCTCGTCACCCCGTACTAAGTTTTGGAAGAAATCCCAATGAGACTGCATATGATTGCTGGGATTCATCGCAATAAAACCAAGGTGCTGTAAGAAACCTGGATAAACGCGGCGACCCACGCCAGGATGAGGTGGCGGAACGTTATGAATCGTATTGGCTTCGAACCACTGAATCGATTTATTTGTAGCTAACGAGTTGACGGCTGTGGGATGTTTGCGGGCATCAATCGGGCCGCCCATCATGATTAGTGATTTAGGAGTTGCTTCACCCCGAGAGGCCATTAATGAAACTGCTCCAAGAACGGGTACGGTCGGCTGGCATACAGAAATCACATGAAGATTATCGGCACCAATTAAGCGAATGAAATCTTCAATGTAGTTTACGTAGTCGCTTAATCCAAACACCCCCTGGTCATTTGGAATCATTCGCGCATCCACCCAGTCAGTAATGTAGACCTTGTGGTCTTGCAACATCGTGCGCACAGTATCGCGCAATAGGGTAGAGTGATGGCCCGAGAGAGGGGCAACAATTAACACAATCGGATCTTGCTTCATCTTCGTGATGACATCGATGTCATCGGAGAAGCGCTTAAAGCGAACTAAGTTACAAAATGGCTTCGAAAGGGCTGTGATCTCTTGAACCACTACCTCTTTGCAGTGTGCTTTGATGCTGCGAATGCCAAATTCAGGCTTTTTATAGTCTTTACCGAAACGGTGTAAGAGTTCAAAGCTTGCAGCAAAGCGTTCCGCACCCGGAAGAAGGGATAGGGGGTTGGCTGGATTGATGAACGTCTCAGAGGTCGTTTTGGCCCAAGATGTTAAGGGTTGTAACAGCGCTTTCTGAAAATCGTATATTTGATAAAGCATTGATTACCCTCCAGATACAGCAAAAACTCTATTTTGACACGAGAACCCGAGCGATAGCCTGTGCAACCCGATCTAAATTTTTGGTGTTCAAGGCTGCCACACAGATGCGCCCAGTCGAAAGCGCGTAGATACCGTCTTGCTCTTGTAGTTTGGCAACTTGGTCAGCAGTGAGGCCGGAATAGGAAAACATGCCACGCTGAGTCTCAATAAATGAAAAATCCTGTGGCGCGCCAGCGGCAGCTAGTTTTTTGTTAAGACCATGGCGCATTGCTTTAATCCGTTCCCGCATCTCTGCGAGTTCGTCTTCCCACATCTGACGTAATTTGGGGGAGTTCAATATCATTGCCACAATCGCAGCACCATGCGTAGGTGGATTGGAATAATTGGTACGTATAACTCGTTTTAATTGCGATAAAACCCGAGCGGATTCTTCTTTACTTTGAGTAACAATCGAAAGTGCACCCACGCGTTCACCATAGAGTGAAAATGATTTTGAAAAAGAGCTCGATACGAAGAAAGACATTCCAGAGTCGGCAAACAGTCGCACTGCCGCACCATCTTCTTCAATGCCGGTAGCAAATCCCTGATAGGCAATATCAAGAAAAGGAATTAACTGGCGTGTTTGGCAAATAGAAATAATTTTTTTCCATTGCTCCGGAGTGAGATCTGCACCCGTTGGGTTGTGACAGCAGGCATGCAGAATCACTAATGTTTTTGCTGGAAAGGATTCTAACGCTTTAACCATACCCTCAAAATCCACACCACGGGTCTTGGGGTCAAAGTAGGCGTACTCCAAGACCTGATAGCCGGCGGATTCAAAAATACCGCGATGGTTTTCCCAACTTGGTGCGCTAATTGCAGCGGGCGCATTAGTGTCTAAACGCTTCACAAAATCACCGCCGACGCGCAAGGCCCCAGTTCCACCAAGACATTCCGCAGTAACCACCCGACCCTCTTGAATAAGTGGGGAGTCTGCGCCAAAGAGCAAGTTTTGCACTGCTGAGTTGTATGGGTTTGGACCCTCGATCGGGATGTAGGCGCGGGGCGATTGTTTGGCAACAACCTCTTTTTCAGCCTCAAGAACAGCCTTGAGTAAAGGCACCCTGCCTTCGTCGGTGTAATAGACGCCAACGCCCAGATTCACTTTGCCGGGGCGCTGATCAGCAGTGTAGGCTTCAGTAAGGCCAAAAATGGGGTCTTTGGGGGCTAATTGGACAGAGGAAAACAGGTTCATTTTGATTGAATTGGGTTTATGTGTTGTAAATCAGGTTCTTAGGAATGATTGGTGCAATTGGAATAAAAACGGCAAAATTAACGATTGTTGGAAATTTGCTGTGCAAGTAAGTTCACAGTTATAAATGATAGCCGAGATGAGTAAGCCTACCCCAAAACCAGCCAGCGCAAGTCCTAAAACCAAAACACGTGAGGGCTCCTCTAAAAAATTAATTAAAGAAGAGGGTGTCACTCTAAATCGTGGTGTGCAAGATCCACCGCTAGTTGAATCTCAATTCATCCGTTTTCCTGATTCTCCTTATCAGTTGTATCAGCCCTTTCCCCCTGCTGGTGATCAACCTGCCGCGATTGATCAGTTGTGTGCCGGTATTGAAGACGGC
This sequence comes from Burkholderiaceae bacterium, assembly GCA_009924985.1. GTDB lineage: Bacteria > Pseudomonadota > Gammaproteobacteria > Burkholderiales > Burkholderiaceae > Polynucleobacter. Next base: position 20,980 of record RFQL01000007.1, read on the forward strand.
CTATCGTTTCAGACCCTCTTGGGTGTAACCGGTTCAGGGAAGACCTTCACCATGGCCAATGTGATTGCGCGAATGGGTCGACCTGCGATCGTCTTTGCTCCCAACAAAACTCTTGCTGCTCAGTTGTACTCAGAATTCAGGGAGTTCTTTCCTCGCAATGCGGTGGAGTACTTTGTGAGTTATTACGATTATTACCAGCCCGAAGCTTACGTCCCGACGCGCGACCTCTTTATTGAAAAAGACTCCTCAATTAATGAACATATCGAGCAAATGCGCCTATCAGCAACTAAAAGCTTATTAGAGCGCCGTGATGTGGTGATTGTAGCGACAGTTTCTGCTATCTATGGCATTGGTAATCCCGGTGATTATCACAGCATGGTCTTAACACTGAGGCCTGGTGATAAATTGACGCAACGTGATATTGTCACGCGTTTAATTTCAATGCAGTACGAGCGTAATGAACTCGATTTTCATCGAGGGATTTTTCGGGTGCGGGGTGACACGATTGATATCTTCCCTGCCGAACATAATGAGTTAGCCATCCGCGTTGAGTTGTTTGATGACCAAGTCGAGTCCTTGCATTTTTTTGATCCCTTAACTGGAAAGATTAAACAAAAGTTACCGCGCTTTACGGTATATCCCAGCTCCCACTATGTGACCCCCCGCGAAACGATCTTGCGGGCAATTGAGACTATTAAGGTTGAGTTACGTGAGCGTTTAGATGAGTTCGTGAAAGACACTAAATTAGTCGAGGCGCAACGCTTAGAACAACGAACTCGTTTTGATCTTGAGATGCTTTCAGAGCTCGGATTTTGTAAGGGAATTGAAAACTACTCACGGCATTTATCGGGCGCAAAACCGGGCGATGCTCCGCCCACCTTGGTGGATTATTTGCCACCCGATACCTTGATGTTTTTGGATGAGAGTCATGTGTTGATTGGTCAGCTCAACGGGATGTACAACGGTGATCGGGCACGTAAGCATACTTTGGTGGAGTATGGATTTCGTTTGCCTTCTGCGATGGATAATCGACCCTTAAAGTTCCCTGAATTTGAGACCAAAATGCGTCAAGCGATTTTTGTATCAGCAACCCCAGCAGATTATGAGAACCAAAAGACAGGGCAAGTGGTTGAGCAGCTAGTTCGGCCTACCGGACTTGTTGATCCAGCAATTGAGGTTTTACCAGCAAGCACGCAGGTCGATGATTTACTCAATCAAATTCACGAACGGGTGAATGTACGCGAGCGCGTCTTAGTCACTGTTTTAACCAAGCGCATGGCCGAGCAGTTAACCGAATATCTATCGGATAACGGCGTGAAGGTGCGTTATGTCCACTCGGATATTGATACAGTTGAACGCGTTGAGATTATTCGAGATCTTCGTCTAGGGGTATTTGATGTCTTAGTCGGAATTAATTTATTACGTGAAGGTCTCGATATACCCGAGGTATCGCTAGTCGCAATTTTGGATGCTGACAAGGAGGGCTTCTTACGAGCAGAACGAAGCTTGATTCAAACGATTGGGCGAGCTGCACGCAATGTGAACGGTAAAGCGATTTTGTATGCGGATCGTATTACAAATTCCATGCAGCGTGCGATGGGTGAGACCGATCGACGAAGAACGAAGCAAATTGCCTTTAATCTCGAGCATGGCATTGAGCCCAAAGGGGTAACCAAGCGGATTAAAGACATTATTGATGGTGTTTACGATGTTCAAGAGAAGCGGAGTGAACTGCACGTTGCCCAAAATCGGGCTCATTACGAGAGCATGAGCGAAAAAGAGCTTGCAAAAGAAATTGGTCGTCTTGAGAAACAAATGATGGCGGAGGCCAAAAATTTAGAGTTTGAGAGGGCAGCAGCTACCCGTGATCAGATTGCTAAAATAAAGGAACTCGCTTTTGGTGCTTTAGCCAAAGATTCTCTCTAGAGCCCACTAGGCTTGTGTTTGTTTTGGCTTCACAGGTTCTTTTCTCCTTACTAACCCTATGGTTTATTCCCGATCAAAATACTCGGGAATCTGCTATACTTGACCGAAATTGTCAGGTATTACCCTTCTGACAGTTGCTGTCCATAACAACCCACAACAAAGGTGATCTATGAGACTTACTACTAAAGGTCGATTTGCAGTAACCGCGATGATTGATTTGGCTCTGCGTGAAACGCATGGCCCCGTAACGCTTGCCGGTATTAGCCAGCGCCAAAAGATTTCGCTTTCCTATCTAGAGCAACTCTTTGGCAAGTTACGCCGCTTTAATATTGTTGAGAGTACACGCGGCCCTGGCGGCGGATACACCCTCGCGCGTAAGGCTGGGGAAATCAGTGTTGCTGACATTATTGTGGCGGTGGATGAGCCGCTAGATGCGACCCAGTGTGGTGGTAAAGGTAATTGTCATAGCGAAGAAGATACTCACAGTCGCTGTATGACCCATGACTTATGGACCAACTTAAATGCCAAGATGGTTGAATATCTGGATTCAGTCAGTTTGCGTGATTTAGCCAAGCAGCAAGAGGGCCGTGGTGTGGTAATTCAGGATCTTCGCGAAAAGAAAGTGCGTGTTGATTCGATTAAAACCAAAAAGCCAGCCACCGTTGCCGCAACTAAAAAGGATGAAGTTCCTAAGCGGCCTCTTATTAACTCTGTATTTAATCTTGCTAGACAAGGCTAAGCATGAACGCTCCACAAAAAGCTCCCCTTCAACCTGTTTCGCTTTATAGCCCGAAACATTTTCCGGTCTACATGGATTATTCGGCAACCACGCCCATTGATCAGCGTGTGGTCGATAAGATGCTTCCCTATTTGAGGGAACAATTTGGTAATCCAGCCTCGCGCAGTCATGCGTTTGGCTGGGCTGCTGAAGAGGCTGTTGAAGAAGCACGCGTGGAAGTTGCCAAACTAGTCAATGCTGATCCCCGTGAAATCGTGTGGACCAGCGGCGCAACTGAGAGCATTAATCTCGCGATCAAAGGCGCTGCTCATTTCTATAAAGAAAAGGGTAAGCACATTATTACGGTGAAGACTGAGCACAAAGCAACGCTTGATACCTGCCGTGAACTGGAGCGTGAGGGCTATGACGTCACGTATCTGGATGTAATGGATAACGGTCTGATTGACTTTGCACAGCTTGAAGCGGCTATTCGCCCAGACACCATTTTGGTATCGGTAATATTTGTAAATAATGAAATTGGTGTGATTCAGGATATTCCCAAAATTGGTGAGTTTTGCCGCTCACGCGGAATCATCTTTCACGTTGACTCTGCCCAAGCAACTGGCAAGGTAGAGATTGATCTTGAGAAGCAAAAAGTTGATTTGATGAGCTTCTCAGCACATAAAACGTATGGACCCAAGGGAATTGGTGCTCTATATGTACGCCGCAAACCGCGCGTACGCATCGAAGCGCAAATCCATGGCGGCGGGCATGAACGTGGCATGCGTTCAGGTACTCTACCGGTTCACCAAATTGTGGGTATGGGCGAGGCATTTCGGATAGCTCGGATAGAAATGGCCGAAGAGCGTGCACGCATTCGCACATTACGCGATCGTTTGTTGGCTGGCCTAAAAGATATTGAAGAGGTTTATGTCAATGGCGATATGGATCAGCGTGTCGCCCACAATCTCAATATCAGTTTTAATTATGTTGAAGGCGAATCCATGTTGATGGCATTAAAAGACATTGCGATTTCTTCGGGTTCAGCGTGCACCTCTGCATCTTTAGAGCCCTCCTATGTATTGCGTGCTCTAGGGCGAAATGATGAACTAGCGCATAGCTCCATCCGTTTTACAATCGGCCGTTTTACAACCGAGGAAGAGGTGGACTTCACGATTAATTTAGTAAAAGAGAAAATTGCCAAATTACGAGAGCTTTCTCCTCTTTGGGAAATGTATAAAGATGGGATTGACCTAAGTACGATTCAGTGGGCAGCTCACTAATCATTGAAGAATTAAGTTTAAAAAGGAATTGATATGGCATACAGCGATAAAGTAATTGATCATTATGAGAACCCCCGTAATGTGGGTTCATTTGCCAAAGGCGATGAGCAGATTGGTACTGGAATGGTGGGCGCCCCCGCCTGCGGCGACGTCATGAAGTTACAAATTCGGGTCAATGATCAGGGTGTGATTGAAGATGCTAAGTTCAAAACCTATGGCTGCGGATCCGCAATCGCCTCATCCTCCTTAGTGACCGAGTGGGTGAAAGGTAAAACCTTGGATCAGGCGCTTGAGATTAAGAACTCCCAAATTGCCCAAGAACTCTCTCTTCCGCCTGTGAAGATACATTGCTCCATATTGGCTGAGGATGCTATTAAGGCTGCTGTCAAAGATTACCAAGAAAAGCACATCGCTAAATAAGAAAGTATTTTTATGTCGATCACTCTGACCGAAAAAGCAGCAACCCATGTCAATCGCAGTTTGCAAAAACGCGGCAAGGGTTGTGGCTTGCGCTTGGGCGTTCGTACAACTGGGTGTTCTGGCCTTGCCTATCAATTAGAGTATGTGGATGAGGCTGTTGCGGAGGATCAGGTATTTGAGTCCCATGGCATTAAGATTTTTGTTGATCCGAAGAGTCTCGCTTATATTGATGGGACCGAGCTTGATTTTGTGCGTGAAGGGTTAAATGAAGGGTTTAAGTTTCAGAACCCGAATGTGAAAGATGAGTGTGGTTGTGGCGAATCTTTCCGCGTCTGACAACTACTTCACATTTTTTGGACTATTACCCCGTTTCAAACTTGATACGTCGGTTTTGGATCAAGCCTATTTAGCCATTCAAAAAGAAGTTCATCCAGACCGCCATACTAATGGCACAGAGGCAGAACAGCGGGTAGCTATGCAGTTAGCAACCTATGCCAATACTGCCTATCGCACCTTAAAAGATCCTATCCAAAGAGGCTTATATCTTTGCCAGTTAAATGGCGTAGAGGCTCATTTAGAAACCAATACGGCCATGCCCGTTCAATTTCTAATGAAGCAAATGGAATGGCGTGAGACCCTCGATGAGTCTGCAGAGGATTTAAGCACCCTCGAGAATTTGGCGGCCGAAGTGGGTCAAGCCCACCAAAATTCAGTCACTCTTTTAGAAGAAGAGTGCGAAAAGGGACATTATCAAAAGGCAATCGAGACCGTTCGCGGCCTTCTCTTTATAGATAAATTTGCTACCGAGCTAGACGATGCGATTGCAGAGCTGGCCTAAATGCATCTAGAAAAATAATATGGCTTTACTACAAATTGCTGAACCTGGAATGGCCCTTGCTCCCCACGAGCGCAAAATTTCCATTGGTATTGATCTGGGTACTACGAACTCCCTTGTTGCTATTGTTAAAGATGCGCTACCGACAGTTTTAGCTGATATCAATGGTAAGGAGCTGTTTCCATCCGTGATTCGGTATTTGCCGGGCGGACGTACTCAGGGCGGTTACGAGGCTTTAGAGCATGTGATTGATGATCCTAAAAATACGATTGTGTCTGTTAAGCGTTTTATGGGGCGGGGTCTGCATGATGTATCGCATGTGGAGAGTTCTCCCTATGAGTTTATCGATGAGCCAGGTATGGTCAAGTTGCGCACAGTCGCAGGAGATAAAACTCCGGTAGAGATTAGTGCAGAGATCCTAGCGCGCTTACGTCAATTGGCTGAAGACTCCGTCCAAGATGAGATCGTTGGAGCGGTGATTACAGTCCCCGCATACTTTGATGATGCCCAGCGTCAAGCGACTAAAGATGCTGCCCAACTAGCAGGCCTTAAGGTCTTGCGATTATTAAATGAACCTACTGCGGCAGCGATTGCCTATGGTTTAGATAATGCCTCCGAAGGAATCTATGCTGTTTATGATTTGGGTGGGGGCACCTTTGATATCTCTATTTTACGAATGAGTAAGGGAGTGTTTGAGGTTTTATCTACTGGTGGTGATTCTGCTCTGGGCGGCGATGATTTTGATCAATGCCTTTACTCTTGGGTGCTTGAACAAGTAAAGCTTTCGCCACTTGCACCCCAAGATCAACGTGCATTATTGCTAGCAGCCAAACAAACTAAAGAACAATTAAGCCTTGCCCCCTTTACAAGCGTGCATCTCACCCTGAGTACGGGGGCTGTTGTTCATCTAGAAGTAAGTCAGGCCCAATTTTTTGAGATGACACAGACCTTGGTTAGCAAAACAATGAGCTCGGTGCGTAGGGCTTTGCGCGATGCACATTTACAGGCAAACGATGTTAAGGGCGTAGTTATGGTTGGCGGCGCGACACGGATGCCCCATGTACAAACTGCTGTAGCAGATCATTTTGCAAAGCAACCCTTAAATAATTTAAATCCTGATCAAGTGGTTGCTCTAGGTGCTGCGATGCAGGCGGATTTATTGGCTGGTAATCAAAGCAAAAATAATGAATGGTTATTGCTCGATGTGATTCCTCTATCCCTAGGGCTTGAGACCATGGGTGGCTTAGTAGAAAAAATCATTCCACGTAACACCCCCATCCCAGTGGCTCAGGCACAGGAGTTCACGACCTTCAAAGACGGCCAAACCGGTTTATCGCTTCATATTGTTCAGGGTGAACGTGAAGTGGTTGATGCGTGTCGATCATTGGCGCGTTTTGAGTTAAAAGGGATACCGCCGATGGTGGCCGGTGCAGCTCGAATTCGGGTGACCTTTCAGGTCGATGCCGACGGTCTTTTATCGGTTCATGCATTAGAGCAAAGCTCGGGGGTGCAAGCTTCGATCGAGATCAAACCGTCTTATGGCCTTACCGATACAGACATTACTCGCATGCTACAAGACGGATTTGCGTCTGCCAAGGACGATATGCAAGCTCGCTCTTTACGTGAAGAGCAAGTGGAGGCGGAGCGCTTGATTGAAGCGGTCGGAGCTGCTTTAGAGCAAGATGGATATCTATTAACCGATGTTGAGCGAGCCTTGATTCGAAAGGAGATGGCTCAACTGCATAATCTCGTGCAAACAGAGCAAGATAGCTCAATTGTGCGTAAAGCGGTTGATAAAGCAGCTAAGACCACGGATCACTTTGCTGAAAAGCGAATGAATGCCAGTATCCAGAAAGCATTAACAGGTAAAAATGTTGCTGAGATCTAATTATCGAGATTGACCTATGACCCAAATTGTTGTTTTACCCCATGCTGAGTATTGCCCTGACGGAGCGGTCATTGAAGCAGATCCGGGTGCTAGCATTTGCGAGACTTTGCTCACTAATGATATTGAGATTGAGCATGCCTGCGATATGGTGTCCGCCTGTACAACCTGTCATGTGATTGTGCGAGAAGGGGGAAGTAGCTTAAATGAACCTGACGAGAATGAGGAAGACATGCTCGATCGTGCTTGGGGCTTATGCCCCCAATCGCGGCTTTCGTGTCAGGCCATTGTGTCTAAAACTGATTTAGTGATTGAGATTCCAAAGTATTCGATCAATCATGCCAAAGAAAATCACTAACTCACTGGATCTAACTTAGCGCCATGGTCGGTCGGATACGTCAAAAGCAACTCCTCGAGCTGCAAGCTAGTGAAGAATTGAATGCAGTTGAGATTGTGATTTGCCCAATTTGTCTGCGCGAGATACCGCCAGACCAACAAGAAGCCCATCATTTGATTCCAAAATCAAAGGGCGGTAGAGCCACCGAATATTTGCACAAAATTTGTCATCGACAGATTCATGCTCTATTTACCGACACTCAATTAGCAGCTAAGTTCAATACTGCTGAAGCCATTTTGCAGGATCCTGCTATGCAAAAATTCATCCGTTGGGTGGAGACCAAGCCGAATGCATTTTATGAGCGGGTCACAAAAAGCGAACGCGTACGTAATCGCTAGACGTTTATTCTTCTTCACGACGTAGGTGTGGGAATAAAATTACATCCCGAATATTGGGCATATCAGTTAGTAGCATCACTAAGCGGTCAATACCAATTCCGCAACCCCCTGTTGGCGGCATACCATATTCCAGAGCGCGGATGAAATCGTGATCAAAATACATCGCCTCTTCATCGCCCGCCTCTTTTTGTGCGACTTGTTTTCGAAACCGTTCTGCTTGATCTTCTGCATCATTGAGCTCCGAGAAGCCATTAGCGATTTCGCGCCCTGTGATGAAGAGCTCAAAGCGCTCGGTAATGCCCTTGCGGGTATCAGACTCACGCGCTAGAGGACTAACTTCAATCGGATAATCAATAATATAAGTAGGATCCCAAAGATGCTCTTCGGCAACAAGCTCAAATAAAGCCAACTGCAGTGCGCCCAGCCCCGCATTTTTGAGAGCTGGCGAGTTAATATTCTCCCCCCCTTTTTTCAGTTCAGCCCGAATAAATTCAGCATCCTCTAACTGAGTGGCTACATAGGTCTTTTGTGAGAGTGGAGAGTATTTGAGGATGGCCGCAGTAATGGTGAGACGATCAAAGGGTTTGGCTAAATCCAGTGAGCGCCCCTGATGGGTGAGTGCGGCGCTTCCCTGAGCATCGATTGCAGCGCAGCGGATTAAATTTTCAGTAAAGTCCATCAGCCAGTGATAGTCGGTATAGGCTGCATAGAACTCCATCATGGTGAACTCTGGATTGTGACGCGGACTAAGCCCCTCATTTCTGAAATTACGATTTATTTCAAAGACACGCTCAAAGCCACCAACGACTAGGCGCTTTAGATAAAGCTCTGGAGCAATCCGCATATACATTTGCATATCGAGCGCATTGTGGTGGGTAATGAATGGTTTAGCTGCTGCTCCCCCTGGAATAGGGTGCAACATAGGCGTTTCAACTTCCATGAACTGCGCTTCGATCATATGTCGACGCAGCGAGGCAATGGCTTTGCTGCGTGCCAAGAAAGTATTACGACTTTCTGGGTTCACAATCAAATCGACATAGCGTTGCCGATATTTAAGTTCCTGATCAGCAAGACCATGAAATTTATCTGGCAGCGGTCGTAAGGATTTACTTAAGAGGCGCAGTGTTGAGCACTCGACTGAGAGTTCGCCTTTATTGGTCTTAAAGAGATGGCCTTCAGCAGCAATGATGTCGCCCAGATCCCAATGCTTAAAAGCTGCATGAACGTCGACCCTGGTAATATCATCGCTGATATAGAACTGAATCTGACCACTACGGTCTTGAATCGTGGCAAAACTGGCTTTACCCATGACACGCTTGAGAACCATGCGTCCCGCTACCTTCACGGTAATCTTCTTGTTCGCTAACTCCTCTTTATTGAAGCCATCGTAATGATCATGTAAATCGGCTGCTAAATGAGTCGGAATAAAGTCATTGGGGAAGGGCACACCAGCTTGGCGCAGTTTAGCTAATTTCTCACGACGCTCAGCAATGATGTGGTTTTCATCAGGCGCTGGTTGTTGCTCATCGACATTGGGTGGAGTGGTATTCATAGGGATGGCTCTCTGGGGATTACACACCTTGTTTTAGACTGGCTGCGATAAAGGCATCGAGATCGCCATCTAAAACTTTTTGGGTATTGGATATTTCAACATTGGTTCTTAAATCTTTAATGCGACTTTGATCTAAAACATAGGACCGAATTTGATGGCCCCAACCGACATCGGTTTTGCTAGCCTCTAACTTATCTTGCTCAGCACGACGTTTACGCATCTCGTGTTCATATAAACGGGATTTAAGCATACTCATGGCTTCAGCACGATTGCGGTGTTGACTGCGGTCATTTTGACACTGCACCACAATCCCCGTAGGAATATGTGTAAGACGCACCGCTGAATCAGTTTTATTTATATGCTGACCTCCCGCTCCTGAGGCGCGGTAGGTATCGGTGCGAATATCAGCCGGATTTACTTCAATTTCAATCGAGTCATCAATTTCAGGGTATACGTAAATACTGGCAAAAGATGTATGACGTCCACCTGAGGAATCAAAGGGGGATTTGCGTACCAGGCGGTGGACACCGGTTTCAGAGCGCAGGTGCCCATAGGCATATTCACCATCTACCTTAATGGTGGCACTTTTAATACCAGCGACGTCCCCATCCGACTCTTCTAAGATTTCAGTCTTATAACCCTTGCGCTCACAGTATTTGAGGTATTGCCGATAGAGCATGCTGGCCCAATCGCAAGCCTCGGTGCCACCCGCCCCTGCTTGGATATCAATAAAACAATTACAGGGATCCATTTCATTATGAAACATACGCCGAAATTCCAAGTCTGCAATGATCTTTTCATAAGACTCAGAATCAGTTTGCAAGGACAACAAGGTGTCTTGATCGTTCTCGGCCTTAGCCAATTCCATCAACTCCATACTGCTCGTGATATTTTGATTAAGTTCCGTAAGGATGTGTACAACGCCCTCTAAGAGCTTTTTCTCCTTACCCAGTGCTTGGGCTTGCTTGGGATCATCCCAAATTTTTGGATCTTCTAGGATTTGATTAACTTCGACAAGACGATTTGACTTCGCATCGAAGTCAAAGATACCCCCGTAGTGCTTGCTCGCGGGAGAGGAGATCTTTTAAAGAATTGGTAATGAGATTGAGTTGTTCGGCTTCCATACCCAAATTATACGGGTAAGTGCCCACTAGGATTGATCGTCCAATGCCTCAATCATCAATTGCACGCGCGCCTCTGCACGAAACCGATCGCTCACCAAACGATAGGCCAAGCGGGCTTGTTGTGGGAGTTCTTGGGTCCGATTAAACCAGACGCCTTGCACTAAAGGAGCGGGATGCGAAGCAGTCTCATCGGATACCCTTGGTTTGAGTTGTAGGCGCAGATGCTTATCTTTCATGAGAGATTGTTGAAGTACATCAAACTCTCCATAAAAAAGAGGCTCAGGAAAGCCATGACCCCAGATTTCGTTCATAAGGATGTCACTTGTTTTGACATTAAAGTCTTCAGGCCTTAATTCTCCATCATGGATGCAACGTCGTTTTAGCAGGTCTTCCGTTAAGAGCTCACTGGTGACCTGGAAAAACGATTCTTCAAAATCCTCAAAATCAATCTGACGAATCGTGAGCCCTGCTGCCATGGCATGCCCCCCAAACTTTTGAATGAGAGAGGGCTTGCGTTTTGAGACGAGATCGAGAGCATCGCGCAAATGAAATCCAGCAATTGAGCGCCCAGATCCGCGTAAAAGAGCTTCCCCATTAGGCCCCTCCGCAGGTGCAAAAATAATCGCAGGACGATTAAAACGTTCTTTTAAACGAGACGCCACAATCCCAACCACACCTTGATGCCAGTTGGCATTCCATAAACAGAGTGATGGTCGATCGTCTGGATCACGATCGGTGAGATGCGCTAGGGCGGACTCTTGCATACCGGACTCAATCACTCGACGCTCACGATTAATGCGGTCTAACTCTTGTGCAATCTCAAGGGCTGACTTAGAGTCATTGCACAGAAGTAACTTGATGCCAAGACTCATATCGGCAAGACGTCCTGCAGCATTGAGTCTGGGACCAATCGCAAAGCCTAGATCAAACGGGTTGGCTATTTCTGGATCACGACCGGCAACCTCAAACAATGCGAGAAGTCCAGGTGGCGCAATTCCTTGACGGATTCTCTTTAAACCTTGTGACACCAAGATCCGATTATTGCGATCGAGTTGTGCAACATCGGCAACGGTACCAAGTGCAACGAGACCTAATAATTGTTCGAGCTTGGGTTGGGTCTCACTCGTAAAAATACTGCGTTGACGCAGTTCTGCACGAAGCGCAATTAAGACATAGAACATCACCCCAACACCGGCAAGCGCTTTACTCTGAAAATCACATTGGGGTTGATTGGGGTTCACAATGGCTAGGGCATTGGGTAATTGCTCGCTTGGTAAATGATGATCGGTCACTAGAACATCCATGCCATGCTCTTTGGCATAGTCAATGCCTGCATGGCTGGCAATTCCGTTATCGACGGTAATCAACAAAGAGGGTTTTGGGCTCAGCACTTTTGCTAAATCGATAACTTCAGGCGTTAAGCCGTATCCCATCGTAAAGCGGTTGGGTACTAAAAAATTAATTTGCTTGGATGATGCACCAAGCATCTTCAAACCACGAATACCAACAGCACAGGCAGTGGCCCCATCGCAATCATAATCGGCGACGATGAGAAGCTGCCGTTGATCGCGAATCGCATCCGCCAAGATCTTGGCGGCATTCTCGCAATGTAAGAGGGTGTTGGGTGGCAAGAGATGGCTGAAATCCAATTGAAGTTCATCTGCGCTATTAACACCTCGTGCGGCGTAGAGTCTTGCTAAAAGAGGATGCAGTTTTCCTGACTCTAGGGCCTTGGCGACTTCTGACGAATACGGTCTTTGGCTAAAAATACTCATGCCACAAGTTCTTCCCAAGAAGGGATTTTTGCTTTGCGCCAAAATGCAAGCGAGCGAGTACGAAAGTCTTTTGCCACAAAGTGACGCTTGCGCACGGTTTTCGGAAAATCAATCACCGTAAGTTCAATATCATTGACTGTGAGCATTTGGCTAATGGAAGACCACAACTCTTTTGCCTGGCTGTGGCAAATGAAGGTGTTTTGAGTGAGTATTTCCCAATTCAGCTGGGGTTCGCAGATTAAAGGAATACCTAATCGTTTTACCAATGGTGCCATCCATGTTGTATCGCTCACAATCGTTTGCGCAGTTTCTAGTTCAATTGCTAATTGCACATCAGCGTTTCTACCAATTCCACTAAGCCAAATGGAGTTGATTGTTGGTAACCCTTGTTCATCCCGCGCTTGATTGATGGGATGAATATGCCAGCGCATTTGCACTTCGTTTTGAACTCTGCGCCAGCGTTTGGCTAAACCTAATTCACTGGTATCGCGCGGTAGCCACCAGTCAATATTACGACCTTGTGCTTGTGCAGCGCTATGCGTATGCAGTGTGTTAAATATCTCTGTCTTACCGAACCACTGATAGGGTGCCACCTGGGTAAGAGACCCCAAGCCTTCTTCACTAAACAATAGGCTAGCTTCTTGCATCAATTGCTTAATTTCTTCATCAGAGACATGAAAGGCATTTAATTGCAGCAGGATCAGGTGATCACGGGTTGCATGAAGATGAACTGGTTCAATACAGAAAAGTGTTTCATTTTCCCCAGAATGCCCCCCCAATAGCGCTGCAGCAAGCGGAAAGGCCTTACCAATCAGATATTGCTCATGCGCTAAGCCATTTCCCAGCATATGCGTGGGATCATCCTCGAGTTGGTCATCGCTATGAAGTAGAAGGGTGAGATGTTTAGGCATGCCCCCAATTTTAGGTGGCATTTACAAGAGTTGCCCAGTAGGGACTTGTGATTCACTAAACTGTGGGTATGTGGAAGATTCCGATTGAACTGGAGATAGGCCTAAAGTACACGCGCTCGAGACGGCGTAAGGCTGTGGGCCAACGTGACGGCTTTTTATCCTTTATATCGGGAATCTCGATGGCGGGGATTGCCTTGGGGGTTGCTGCACTGATTGTGGTTCTCTCAGTCATGAACGGCTTTCAGAAAGAGGTCCGCGATCGAATGCTCTCCGTACTTTCGCATATTGAAATCACTGCCCCCAATGGTTTAGCGAACTGGGAGCCTGTTGCCGAGACCTTATCCAGCCAAGCTCACGTTCTTGGCGTAGCCCCTATGGTCAGCTCGCAAGGGCTGCTATCGCGCGGTGAGGCAATGCGAGGTGTAGCACTACGTGGGGTAGCTCCAGAACTGGAAGGAAAGGTGTCTGATCTTCCCAAGCAGTTTGTGGCGGGATCGATCAATGATTTAAAGCCTGGACAATTTGGCGTTGTGCTCGGTGCTCAGTTGGCAGGCACCCTTGGTGTGCGTATTGGTGATCGGGTCAGCCTATTAGTTCCTGAAGGAGATTTAACCCCAGCAGGCATGATGCCGCGCATGCGTGCATTGCAAGTGGTCGGCATTACTGATAGCGGTCATTATGAGTATGACAGCACACTCACTATCATGCATTGGAAGGATGCAGCAGCGCTCTTGCGCATGACTGATCCAACCGGATTGCGAGTGAAGGTCGATGATATGCAAAAAGCACCTGAGATTGCTATCAAGCTCGCTCAAGTGGTGCCCCAAGCTTTGTGGGTGAGCGATTGGTCGCGCTCCAATCGAAATTGGTTTGCCGCAGTTCAGACCGAGAAAAAAATGATGTTCATTATTCTGACCTTAATCATCGCGGTCGCTGCATTTAATCTCGTTTCGACTCTCGTGATGACTGTAACCGATAAGCAAGCTGATATTGCGATCTTACGAACCATGGGAGCAAGTGCCGGATTGGTGCAACGCATCTTCTTAGTACAAGGATTAGCAATTGGACTATTAGGCAGCCTCTCTGGCGTCGTGTTTGGTTTATTGATAGCCCTCAATATTGATGTGATCGTTCCCTTTATCGAGACTCTCTTTCGGGTTCAGTTTCTGCCGCGTGATATTTACTTTATTAGTCAGTTACCATCGGATGTGCGCTTTGATGATGTGCTAACAGTCGGGGTGATGGCATTTATTCTCTCCATTCTGGCCACCATTTATCCAAGCAGAAGAGCAGCTCACGTTAAACCAGCTGAGGCCTTGCGCTATGAATAAAGCCAATACTCCTGTATTGCGTGCTACAGGACTTGCTAAAACCTATGGTGATGGAGCTACAGCGGTTGAGGTTTTAAAGTCTGTTGATCTGGAGTTAGATCGCGCTGAGAAAGTAGCGATTGTTGGTACCTCAGGATCGGGTAAGAGTACTTTGCTGCATTTGCTCGGGGGCTTAGATACTGCTAGCGCTGGCGAGGTGCAATTAGGTGGACAGATCATTAATCGTTTGAGAGCTAAGGATCTTGATCAACTTCGCAACCATCACCTTGGCTTTGTGTATCAGTTTCATCATCTACTCGATGAGTTGACTGCAATCGAGAACGTCGCCCTGCCACTGCGTATACGTGGACTTGATCAGGAGGCATCCCATTCCCAAGCCAAAATATTGCTAGACGCTGTGGGCCTAGGACAACGTTTAATGCATACCCCTGCTGAGCTCTCTGGGGGAGAGCGACAACGCGTTGCTGTAGCTAGAGCCTTAGTGGGCAAACCCGATTGCGTTTTAGCCGATGAGCCGACTGGTAATTTGGATAGCGAGACCGCCGACCGTGTCTTTGATTTAATGCTCGAGATTGCTCGTCAACAGGGCACTGCGTTTTTGATTGTGACCCATGATCCCATTCGTGCCAAGCGGTGCGATCGCATCTTACATCTTGAGCGCGGTGTTTTAGAACCATTCACGGGTTTATAAATTAATGTGGCTTGATACCCATTGCCACTTAGATGCCCCCGAGTTTTTAGCTGATCTAGGGCAAATCATTGAGAATGCGCAAGCTATAGGCGTTCAAGGAATTTTGTTGCCAGCAGTGCGAGCGCATGATTTTGGAGCAGTCAAAGAGTTAGTGCATACCTATAAAGATCGCATTCCATATTTGGTTTATACCTTAGGGATTCATCCGCTGTATACCGATCGAGCCAAGGAAGAGGATCTGAAGACCCTAGAGCAAGCCGTAAAAGAGTCGTTGAATGATCCCCATTTTGTTGGGATTGGTGAGATTGGCCTAGATTATTTTGTACCGGATCTTGACCTTCATCGGCAAGCATTCTTTTTTGATGCACAATTAGATCTTGCTCAGAAACAGAACTTGCCCGTGATCCTTCATGTACGGCGCTCTCAAGACATGATTTTAAAAGCCTTGCGCCAACGCTCTTTATCGGGTGGCATTGCCCATGCCTTTAATGGAAGTCATCAGCAAGCGGAACAATTTATCGACCTAGGATTTAAATTAGGCTTTGGGGGTGCCGCGACCTATGAGCGCGCTTTACAAATTAGGCGTCTTCTAAAAGAACTGCCACTCGAGGCGATTGTGACGGAGACCGATTCGCCTGACATTCCACCGGCCTGGTTAAAAGATGAGCCAGTGCGTCGCAATGAACCTGCTTATTTGCCACGGATTGCGCAAGTACTTGCCGAGGTTCGCGAAATTGATGCTGAAGAACTGGCAAGTGCTGTGATAGACAATGCGGGCGCAGCATTGCCGCGCTGGGGCCAGCTAATGATTCCCAGCCCGAAGATCAAAAGGGGAGGGAAGATACTGCGAAATAAAGCTATTTTGCAAAACA
>RFQL01000061.1 GCA_009924985.1 Burkholderiaceae bacterium
GGGTAACCATATTCCTTCAGTAGCGCATGTTTTTTGGCTTGTTCTAGATCATTCTCTATCATTTCATCTATTAACTTTTCTAGTTTTATTTCTGGTTTCCAACCAAGTTTTTCTCTAGCATTGCTGGGATCACCCAATAGTGTTTCAACTTCGTTGGGCCGATAATATTTTGGATCAATTTGCATAATGATATCTCCAACATTTAAAGCTGGGGCTTTATCTCCCACTATGGAACTTACAATCGCTTTTTCATCCAATCCTTCGCCTACAAATTTTAATGCAATGCCCAAGCGCTTCGCAGCTTTCTCCATAAACTCACGAACGCTATATTGCAAACCAGTTGCAATCACAAAATCTTCTGGCTTCTCTTGTTGGAGCATAAGCCATTGCATTCGCACATAGTCTTTTGCATGCCCCCAATCACGTAATGCATCAATGTTGCCCATATATATACATTTCTCAAGACCTTGAGCGACATTGGCCAGACCACGGGTAATCTTACGGGTCACAAAAGTCTCGCCACGTCGCTTAGATTCATGATTAAAGAGGATACCGTTGCAGGCGAAGATACCATAGGCCTCCCTGTAGTTCACCGTAATCCAATAGGCATAGAGTTTCGCCACGGCATAGGGACTCCTGGGATAAAACGGTGTTGTCTCTTTTTGTGGAATCTCTTGAACTAAACCGTAAAGCTCAGAAGTGGAGGCTTGATAAAAACGCGTTTTTTTCTCAAGACCTAAAATTCGAATTGCCTCCAAAATTCTGAGGGCTCCAATGGCATCCACATCGGCCGTGTATTCGGGTGACTCAAAAGAGACTGCTACATGGCTTTGAGCACCAAGGTTGTAGATCTCATCAGGTTGGCACTGCTGAATAATTCTCACTAAATTGCTAGTGTCCGTTAAATCGCCGTAGTGCAAAATTAAATCGCGATGATTGACGTGCGGATCTTGATACAAATGATCAATTCGCTCCGTATTAAACAAGGATGCACGCCGTTTAATGCCATGCACCACATAGCCTTTTCCCAACAAAAATTCAGCTAAATACGATCCATCCTGGCCTGTAATCCCAGTAATTAGTGCAACCTTTTGCGTGTTGTTACTCATGTCTTTGCTTTTATCTCAATTAACTAGGTAAGGGGCTATTTTCGCCCATAAGTATCATCAAAACGAACGATATCATCTTCACCCAAGTAGGAACCCGATTGCACCTCAATTATTTCCAGAGGCTCTCGACCGGGGTTTGCCAACCGATGGGTTTGTCCTTGCGGGATATAGGTACTCTGATTTTCATACAAAGTAATTACTTGATCGCCATTGGTGATCTCTGCAATCCCCTTCACTACGATCCAATGCTCGGCACGGTGGTGATGCATTTGCAAGGAAAGACTTGCGCCAGGCTTCACCTGAATGCGTTTGACCTTAAATCGCTCACCCGCATCCACGCTGTCATACCAACCCCAAGGTCGGTTGACTTTACGATGGAGGTTTTTCTCCTCGCGACTCTCTTGCTCTAACCTTTTTACAATCGCTTTGACCTCTTGGCTATTGTTTCGATCAGCGACTAAAATTGCGTCGGCAGTCTCCACAATGACAAGATCCTTGACCCCGACCACGCTCACCAAGCGATTACTCGAGTACACGAGTGAGTTCGAGGTTTGCTGCAATACAGTATCACCACGCGTAACATTCCCATTTGCATCGGGATGACCCACCTGCCAGACCGCGTCCCAGGCACCCAAGTCATTCCAACTGGCATCGAGCTCAACCATCTCTACTGGGAACTGACTACCTGGGCATTGTTCAACCACCGCATGATCAATCGATTCGTCGGGTATGGCATTAAACAACTCCTTATCAGGGCGGATAAAAACGGCATCACCACTTGTATCGCGTGATTTACCTTGCCATGCCATGGTTGTTGCTTGCAAAATATCTGGGCGAAACTCCTTTAGGGCAGCAAGCCAAACACTGGTCTTGAGCACAAACATGCCGCCGTTCCAATAATAGCCTCCCTCTTCTAGGTATTGTTTTGCAGTCGCCAGATCGGGCTTCTCGACAAAACGCTCCACAACCATACCGTAACTACTTTGAGCTCCTTGGGCTTGGGCCTTAATGTAACCGTAGCCGGTTTCTGGTGCGCTTGGGGCAATACCTAAAATAGCAATCACACCCGTTTCCGCAATCTGAAGAGCAGATTGCATGGCTTTTTCAAAGGCAGGCTGATTTTGAATCGTTTGATCAGCAGGCATAATGAGCAGGATTGGATCATCGCCATGGTCTTGGGCAAAAAGGGCGGCCAAAGTAAGCGCCGGTGCGGTATTACGTCCTGAGGGCTCTAATAATAAAGTTGCCTGTATATCTTTTAATTCACGCAGTTGATCAAGCGCCAAAAACCGATGCTCTTCATTGGTCACAATCAAGATTGGTGCGTGAATTCCATGAGATTTAACCGCACCTTGAGCGCGCTCAATGGTCTGCTGAAATAAACTTTGTTGCAAATTATTTCCAGCGAGCACCAAAAACTGCTTGGGAAATCCAGAGCGTGATAGGGGCCATAGGCGAGTACCAGAGCCGCCGCATAAAATGACAGGAAGCACTTTCGAAGTTGCGGTAGGATTGGTCACAATTTGTGTTTTTTTAATAATCCAACTATTTTAAGGGCTAAATCAACCAAAATGCATAATCCGGCCAAATCGGCAATTTGCCAGGTCAATCACAATAAATCAAAAGTCGCTCTTAAGTAGTTTAATATTAAATTTCTAATGACTTCCTCATGACAAAAAAAGCCTTAATCATCGGTATTACCGGCCAAGACGGCGCCTACTTGGCGCAACACTTACTGGCCAAAGGCTATGCGGTCTCAGGCTCTTCTCGTGATGTCATGGCGTCCTCGTTTAGCAATTTAAACACCTTAGATATTCGCGAACAAGTAAAACTAATCTCCGTCTCGATTAACGATTTTCGTAGCGTCTTTAACGCGATTCAAATCTCTGATCCAGATGAGATCTATAACCTCGCTGGTCAAACCTCGGTCGGACTCTCCTTTGAGCAACCCGTTGAAGCAATTGAAAGTATCGCCATTGGTACTCTCAATATTTTGGAGGTGATAAGGGTGCTAGGTAAGGTAGTACGTTTTTACAATGCCGGGTCCAGCGAATGCTTTGGCGATACAGGAACCACCCCTGCTGATGAAAACACTCCATTTGCTCCCCGTAGCCCATATGCAGTGGCTAAATCTACTGCCAAATGGTTAATCAATAGCTATCGGGAGTCTTATGGCCTTTATGCCTGCACCGGTATCTTGTTTAACCATGAATCACCCCTGCGACCTGAGCGTTTTGTTACCCAAAAAATTGTTGTGGGAGCTAGCAAGATTAAAGCGGGGCTTATTCAAAAAATCCAACTCGGTAATTTAGAGATCTGTCGCGACTGGGGCTGGGCCCCGGAGTATGTCGAAGCAATGTGGCTCATGATGCAACAAGGAACACCCGATGATTTTGTGATCGCCACAGGCCGCATGGAGTCACTCACCTATTTTGTCTCTAAAGCATTTGAGTATTTTGATTTGGATTGGCAGAAGTACGTGGAAATCAATCCTTCTTTTTTCCGTCCCAATGAAATTCAGCAGAGCGTTGGCAATCCGGAGCGTGCCATTGAGTTACTCAAATGGTCAAAGCCAACCGATATTGATGGTGTGATCCAAAAGATGTGCGCGGCACAAGCAAAACAACTGGGGCTTTAAACTGAATCCTGTCGCTGTAATTGACGGTAGCCAATGAGCCGTTGGCAAGCATCAAATACTTCCGTAACAGTCGGTGGCTGTTGTAAATCACCGTGATTGGAGATTTGCTCTGACCAATACCCTTCGGTTTTCCACCTCGGTGAGTCGCAATACAGTTCCACAGTGGGTTTACCAAGAACCGCAGCCAGGTGGGTTAGGCCGGTATCAACCCCTATGGTTAAAGCTGCGTAAGCAATGAGTATGTAGGCCTCCTCTATTGAAATGGCTTTTGGCACAATCGCCCCTGAAATTTGACTAGCAATTAAATTGCTCTCTCTCCGCTCTGCTGCACTGCCCCACGGAAAAATCAATTGATAGCCGTGATTAGCGAGAGCCTTACCTAAATCCACCCAAGATTCATTAGGCCAGCGCTTTGCAGCGCGAGCAGTTGAGTGAAAGCACACTATGTAGGGCATCACAGAGCCATCTGTCGCTTTTTTTAAACCTTCAATTGATAGGTCTGGAAGATGCTTAACGAATTCAGTAGGATAAAAACGCGGCGGCTCATCTGCACGATTAAGAAGTGGCCAATCAAAGGCGGAGCACATGACCTGGCGTGAGCGGTCAATCGCATGGCACTTCACGGGCACATGAACCGATTGGCTATAGAATGATCGGGCCAACGGTTCATACCCCGAGTATTCGGTTGCATTACCAAGGCCAGCAACAATGGCTACAGCCGATTTTCTAGCCAGAGCACATACCAAAGCGGACTTTAGTAATCCTTGGGTTTCTATGACTACGTCGTAGCTTGTTGCTTGCAATAATTGGCGCATCGCAAAGAACTCGCGCCAGGTAGATGGACTTAAAAGACTTTTACGCCAACGCCGAAAAGCTACTGAAATGATTCGATCAATGCCTCTAAACTTTTCTGTGGTTTGCAGGGGTGCCAATAAAGGCACATAAGCCTCTTCCACAATCCAATCGATTTGAGCGTTCGGTAGGCGCTTGCGTAAATCCCAGACGATGGGTAGGTTATGCAGTACATCACCCAAAGATGAGAGCTTCACCAATAAAATTTTTGGCGCTTTGGATCCTGTAGAGGTCGAATTAATCAGATCTAATTTGTCCACTTCGGCAAATTTAGACGATTGGGTTTGACGTGGATGAGTCATACCCACATTATCGTATTGTTTGTAAGCCCATTGGTTTTAGAACCAATAAGTTAGGGTCACTAAAACTTCGGTGCTTGATCCCAAGCTAGTCCGGCAGCGTCTTTGGCGTTCAGCGAAACCTCAATCCCTGCTGGAATTGGCCAATCAATCCCTACCGTTGGGTCACACCACGCTAAACAGACTTCGCTGTGCGGGTCGTAGTAATCGGTGGTTTTGTATAAAAACTCTGCTGTTTCAGAGAGCACCAAAAAGCCGTGGGCAAAGCCAGGTGGAACCCAGAGTTGTCGATGATTTTCAGCACTCAGAATCTCTCCCGCCCATTGACCAAAGTTAGCAGAGTTTTTTCGTAAATCCACCGCGACATCAAAAACCGAGCCAGCAACTACCCGCACCAACTTCCCTTGGGTATGTTTAAGCTGATAATGCAAGCCCCGCAAGGTCCATTGCCTTGAAAACGAGTGGTTGTCTTGAACAAAATCCACATTGAGCCCGGTCGCTTTCGTAAAATCCTTGGCATTAAACGATTCGGTAAACCAACCACGCTGATCACCAAAGACTTTTGGTTCTACCAGGAGCACGTCGGCAATTTCTGTTGACCTTGCCTGCAATTTTGTATTTGAATCCATCGTCATTACTTTACCTTCGCAGATAAATCAATGGGTTGTGCACTGGTGTTTAGTTCATGGAGCATTTTTGTTAAATATTGGCCATAACTGTTTTTACTCAATTGGCTAACTACCTTCTCCACCACTTCGGCACTAATCCAGCCTTGTCGATAAGCGATCTCTTCAGGACAGGCCACCATGAGACCTTGACGTTTTTGCAGTGTAGCGATAAAGCCTGCGGCATCGAGTAGTGAATCGTGCGTGCCGGTATCGAGCCAAGCATAGCCACGGCCCATGATCTCAACATTGAGCGCATTGTTATTCAGGTAAGCCTGATTCACATCGGTAATCTCAAGCTCCCCTCGAGGGCTGGGTTTAATCGATGCAGCAATATCGCATACCTGATGATCATAAAAATAGAGGCCCGTTACCGCATAACTACTACGAGGCTTTTGGGGTTTTTCTTCGATCGAGAGTGCTTTGTAATCTTTGTCAAATTCAACTACGCCGTAGCGCTCTGGATCGTTCACGTGATAAGCAAATACCGTTGCACCAGAGCGCTGTTCATTAGCGCGTTGCAGTTGCTCAACGAGCTCATGGCCATAAAAAATATTGTCCCCCAACACCAAGGCGCTGGGATCATCGCCCACAAAAGACCGCCCCAAAATAAAGGCTTGTGCGAGACCATCGGGCGATGGCTGCACGCAGTAGGAGATATTCAGACCCCACTGTGAGCCATCACCCAGTAAGTCGGTAAAGCGCGGTGTATCGTGCGGGGTTGAAATCAATAAAAGCGAGCATAAGGGTCGTTAAGGGGTAATACACCATCGGCTTGTCATATACCGGCATCAGCTGCTTGGAGACAGCTTGAGTCACTGGATACAAACGCGTGCCTGAGCCTCCGGCCAAAATAATGCCCTTACGTTTCATGGGATTCGTCGAACTTGCTGTCATCGGATTAATACCTTTAAAAACTGGTTAGATGCCTTTGTCTTGAACATAGTGTGCTACTGGCTCTTGCCACGGCTGTTGCCATTGCTGCAATTTTGTCACATCGCCGCCTTTTGGTATCTGGTTTAAGAGAGTTTCTAAAGCAGATCTTGCCATTCGCGAGTTCATCGGTCGCGGTGCTGGTAACGGATATTCGGAAGCGGGGATTGCATTAATCTGATCGGGGCGAAGTTTTAGGGCTGCGCCTGCATCGATGGCGGCCTGGACCGCATAACACGCTAAGGCATGCCAGGTCGTTTCTCCTTGGGGCACAGCATGGTAAATCCCCGACGGAAATGATCGCAGTTGATGGTTCTCATCAAGCACTAAGGCTAGGCTAATGCTGGCTAGCCAGTATGCGCTCGTTGGCACGCCAGATTGATTGGCAATTACTTTGAGGCTCTCGCGTTCTTTGGCTAAACGCAAAATCGTGCGAATGAAGTTTCCCCCATCGCCATAGACCCAACTGGTTCGCAAAATCGCAAACTGTGCATCTGTATTAGGGTGATGCTTAAATGCATCCTCAACCGCTACTTCACCCGCTACCTTACTTTTGCCATAGATGCCCAGAGGATTGCGGGCATCACCCTCCAAATAGGGTGTTGCTTTACTGCCATCAAAGACGTAATCGGTGGAGTAATGCAAGAAGGTCGCGCCCTCCTCAAACGCATAGCACGCCATCACTGCAGGAGCTTTGGCATTAATGGCAAAGGCCAAATCAACTTCACTTTCAGCATGATCGACTGCCGTGTAGGCAGCAGCATTAATAATTAGGTCTGGTTTTCTGTGATGCAAGAAAGTTGCGAGATCAAGCTCACGACTGAGATCACACTGCTCGCGACCAGCATAGTCAATCGCATGCAATTCATCTAGGTTTTTAGTGTCGAAGATGCTCTGAAAGGCTTTGCCCAATTGACCATCTTTACCAAAGACAAGAATGTTCATCAACGTAGTCGAATAAGATTGATTAGCTGTATTGCTTGTCTAGCCAATCGCGATACGCGCCGCTGACGACACCCTCAACCCAGATTGGGTTATCTAAATACCACTGCACGGTTTTTTTAATCCCCGTATCAAAGGTTTCTGCGGGTCGCCAGCCGAGCTCGCGCTCGATTTTGCGTGCATCAATGGCGTAGCGACGATCGTGTCCAGGGCGATCATTGACAAAGGTAATTTGCGTAGCATAAGACTGACCATCAGCTCTCGGTTTGAGCTCATCTAGTATCTGACAGATGGATTTAACCACATCGATATTGGCTTTTTCATTCCAGCCGCCGATGTTATAGGTTTCGCCCAATCGCCCTTTAGCAAGCACAGTGCGAATGGCAGAGCAATGATCGCCCACATAGAGCCAATCGCGCACTTGCTGGCCATCACCGTAAATGGGTAAGGGCTTAAGATTAATCGCATTAAGAATCACAAGGGGTATGAGTTTTTCTGGGAAATGATAGGGCCCATAGTTATTCGAGCAATTAGTAGTTACGACTGGAAACCCATAGGTATGAAACCAAGCGCGCACTAAATGGTCGGATGCGGCTTTAGAAGCTGAATAAGGGCTATTGGGCTCATAGGGATGGGTTTCGTTAAACGCTGGCGCTGTAGGCAAGAGTGAGCCATAGACTTCGTCGGTAGAAACATGATGAAAGCGAAAATTGGTTTTCTGGGCAGCTTGTAGCCCATTCCAGTACTCACGCGCGCATTCAAGCAGATTAAAGGTACCCACGATATTGGTATTAATAAAATCTGCTGGGCCATGAATCGAGCGATCAACATGGCTCTCAGCGGCAAAGTTCACAATGGCGCGGGGTTGATGCTCTTTGAGAAGTTTTGCCACAAGAGCGCGATCGCCAATATCACCTTGAACAAAGAGGTGGCGCGGATCGTTCTTTACGGAAGCTAAGGTAGCTAAATTACCGGCATAGGTTAATTTGTCTAAATTGATAATGCCCTCAGCGTTTGGCTCTTTTAGCCAATCAAGAACAAAGTTAGCACCAATAAAACCTGCGCCGCCAGTAACAAGAATCATAATGAGCTTCTGTAAGAAAATTTCTGTGGATTCATGGAGACTTCATTAAATCCAAATATTTATTAAAGCGTTTTTTTCCAAACACGGCCTGTCCTAAGCGCTTGATGACCTTCAGTGCCCCCTTGGGTTGTTGGGGTAGTTCTGGCTCAATTGCATCTGGGTATTGCGCGCAATTAATCAGTGCGCAATTGATATAAATCTTATACCCTTTTTGGCGCAGCTCTTGATGAAACGGGATGTGATCAGCCACATCAAAGCCACCCTGGATATCTGTGCCCGCATAGCGCCCCGCCAGAAACGCTTCCCTGCGATAGATGGCTAAGCCACCAAATGCTGAATCCACTTCAATTAAACCAGCGCGCGGATCGAGCACCGCCTGCTTGGCAGTGACCGCCAGATTTTCTGCTGGCCGATCACCAATGACGGACTCAAGCGAGTTTTTCTGCTGCCAGCAATCGTTCGGGCACCACTCTTGATGGCGCAATGCCCAAATATCGTAATAGGGCCCCAGCTGATTGGCAGTAATGACATCCCAATTCTCATCGACCGTCCAGCATTGAGCGATTTTTTCGGGGGTCACCAGGCTATTCATGCCATCCATATCGGCCATGGCAATATAGTCAATCTGGGTAAATGCAGGGTTTGTGGCTACGGCATCGATGATTGCATTGCGACACAAGGCAATTCGATCGGTTCGTCTAGGGTATTGTTTACTTAACTGCCCCATGCTGACATAGGAAAAATGGGGCATGGTTTGAGTAAGCTGTGCCAATTTTTTCACGGTATCATCACTAGAGTCGCTTTCGACCACAAAGCAATGCGTTTCGTGAAAGTTGCCTAAGCTCGCCATCAGAGTTTGCACTTCGCGCTCGATCGTGTTTGCCACGTTGCGAACGGGACCTGCTAGCAGTATGTTGGATGTTTCAATCGGCTTTCTGCGGGAGCCTTCTGAGCGGTATAGAGCCATTAACGATGCTTTTTGCAAATTATTATCAACAAGACCGGGTTAAAAACGCCTCTTTTGAAGAGATAGATAGACATCATACCTATAACCCTAACCCGACCTATACCAATCGGCTATTGCGTGCCGAGTTTTTAAAGTACGGTGTTGAGCTTAATAATCCCGATGTCAATGTTGGACGTACGATTGCCTTTCATTTGCTGCATGATGGCCAAGCGATCCCTAATTTGCCCAAGCCAAAATATCTTATTGCCACTGAAAACCCCTTCATTTGCCCCCTAAACCGCGATGAAGAGTACCTCGCGCAATTTGATGCTGTCTTTACCTGGAATCGGGACTTACTTCATCTCCCTAATACGGTACCGCTTTTTATTCCGAATCAAATCCGCTCTGAGGCTACGCCCTCTTTTGAAGAGCGCAGCATTTTTAGTTGCATCATTAATGCCAATAAAGCATTTCCACAGAGCCTATCGACCGATCTATACCGTGAGCGTCTTCTGGTCATTCGCTGGTATGAAAAAAATGCCCCAGGCTATTTTTCACTCTACGGCTTAGGCTGGGGAAAGCCTAGTCCCGCCTTTAACGCCACCGGAAAACTCAAGCGACGTCTTGGGCGTTTAGCAACCCAGCTTTTTGGATACAAGCCCTTCCCGAGCTATGCCGGGGAGATTGAAGACAAGTCCACCGTCTACCGCAATACTAAATTTGCCTATTGCTATGAAAATGTTGCGGACTTACCCGATTACATTACAGAGAAAATATTCGATTGTTTTTTCAGTGGCTGTGTTCCCGTGTACTGGGGGTCTAACACCATTAGCGAGC
>RFQL01000062.1 GCA_009924985.1 Burkholderiaceae bacterium
ATTACCTATAAAAAACATACAGTTATCAAATATTGATAGCTGTGATATGACTGAGGCTTTGTTAAGTCAATTGGGTCAGAAAATGGTTGAGGCACTCCATGATCCTCATATTGTTGGGATAGTGATTACTCACGGCACGGACACCATGGAAGAAACAGCCTTATTCCTCGAGCTTGTTTGTGGTTATTTAGCCAAGACAGTGGGTAAAAAGGTGATTATTACGGGCGCTATGTTGCCGGCTGACCACCCCGAAGCAGATGGCCCTGACAATCTGAATAAGGCAGTTGCTTTAGTCGAGGATAAAGGGGCCCCAAGCGGGATCTTTGGGGTGATGGGTGGCGAGGTCTTTCAGGCGAGGAGTATGGCAAAGCGCCATACCTCAAGCTTAGAAGCCTTTATTAGTGGCGACGCGGTTAATTTAGATCTTGGTGGACAAGCTAAAGATGGCAGTCAAGTTAGCGAAGACTTACCCATTCCGCCAATAGATAAATGGCAAAGAGTTGAAATTATCACTAATCATATTGGCGCTAAGTCAGACCTGATTGCAAGGTATCAAACATTGGGTGTGCAGGGCATCGTTCTTGCAGGAACAGGCGGGGGAACGGTGCACCATGACCTCAATGCTGGACTGGAAGCTTTCATGAAGGATGGGGGTGCGCTGGTCCGTTCTTCCCGAGTCGGTTTGGGAAGAATTCCGAGTCAACTCAGCAATGGGCGTCTTAGCGCATCAATGGGGGCGGGTGATTTAAACCCGCCGAAGGCACGTATTGCCCTGCAGTTGGCCCTATTTGCCAGTCTGGACGCAAAAGCTAATGCATTGAGTTGGCAGGATATTTTTGCTAGAATAGTGAGATTACCTAATTTTAGGTAAAGTTATTTACAACTTGTTCCACCCTTGCTGCACTGGTGCTAGTTTCTTGACAGCGGAAATTAGCAAGACGCCTAGGCAGTTTTATCCATAAGGAGTGATTAATGCGTCATTATGAAATCGTTTTTATTGTCCATCCGGACCAAAGCGAGCAAGTACCTGCGATGATCGATCGCTATAAATCGATTCTTACTACTCATGGTGGTAAGGCACATCGCATCGAAGATTGGGGCCGTCGTCAAATGGCTTACATGATCGATAAACTTGCTAAAGCCCATTATGTTTGCATGAACATTGAGTGCGACCAGAAAACTCTGGAAGAGCTTGAGCATGCATTTAAGTTTAATGATGCCGTTTTGCGCCACTTAATTGTGAAAGTGAAGAAAGCTGAAGTTGAGCCTTCCATCATGATGAAGGAAGTTCAGCGCGAAGAGGCTCGTAAGGTTGCTCAGGCAGATGCGCCTGCAGCTGCATACTAACGGAGATAGGGGCTTAAATCGGTAAGCAGTGGTCTGATTGTGAAGCGTAGTTCAAACCTTCTCATCCTGACGGCTTCCTTAATTACCAAAGATACCATCCGATATACACCAGCTGGTTTGCCAGTGATTCATTGTCAGTTAAATCATGACGGTGAAGCATACGAAGCAAATCAAATGCGCCAAATTCAGATGAGTGTCGAAGCAATTGCAATAGGTGAGATCACCAAAGACCTAGAGCAAATGGAATTAGGAACAAGTGCAGTGTTTGAAGGGTTCTTGACTCAGAAGACCTTACGAAATGAGCGCCTTATCTTTCATATAACAAAGATTGAATTAATTGCTAAATAGGAAATATTATGGCTTTTGGAAAACCAAATAAAAAGACAGACTTCAAAAAGAAGCCTGCACAAAACCCGCTATTTAAACGTAAGCGTTATTGCCGCTTTACGGTTGGTGGTGTAGAACAAATTGATTACAAAGATGTCGAGACCTTAAAGGATTTTGTTGGTGAAAACGCCAAGATTACCCCAGCCCGTTTAACTGGCACTAAGGCCTTGTATCAGCGCCAGCTCGATACAGCGATTAAGCGCGCTCGCTATTTAGCGCTGCTGCCGTTCTCTGATCAACATAAGAAGTAATTAGGAGCCCACTATGCAAGTTATTCTGCTTGAAAAATTAACCAATTTGGGCAATCTAGGCGATGTTGTACGCGTCAAGGATGGTTTTGCTCGTAACTTTTTGATCCCTCAGCGTAAGGCTCGTCGTGCAACAGAAGCTGCGATTGCTGATTTTGCTGCTCGTCGTGCTGAGCTTGAGAAATTGGCTG
This sequence comes from Burkholderiaceae bacterium, assembly GCA_009924985.1. Taxonomy (GTDB): domain Bacteria; phylum Pseudomonadota; class Gammaproteobacteria; order Burkholderiales; family Burkholderiaceae; genus Polynucleobacter. Next base: position 2,174 of record RFQL01000062.1, read on the forward strand.
CAGAGAAGTTAGCAGCCGCTCAAGCAGTTGGTGATAAGTTAAAAGGTCTTGTTCTTGAGATCAACCAAAAGGCTGGGGTTGATGGCCGCTTGTTTGGTTCTGTCACCAACCATGATATTGCTGAAAGTTTGGCGGCTAAAGGTTTCCAAATTGAGAAAGCATCTGTACGGATGCCAACGGGCCCTCTGAAGTTAGTGGGTGATCATCCTGTTGCGATTGCTGTGCATACTGATGTAGTTGTCGATATTAATATTCGTGTGATTGGTGAGCAGGCCTAGTTGACTTCGGTAAACTAGTCGCATGGCCGAATCCCGCAACCGTACTGTTTCAATGACCCCAGGAATGTCTGGGGCAGGGGACGCGGTTGTACAGGCACTGAAGGTGCCACCTCATTCCGTCGAGGCTGAGCAATCAGTTCTCGGCGGTTTGCTTTTGGATAACACTGCTTGGGATCGATTGGGGGGCATTCTCTCGGAGAATGATTTCTATCGAGCAGAGCATGCTCTGATCTATCGCGTAGTTCAACGCCTGATTAGCGATAATCGGCCAGCCGATGTCATTACCGTTTACGAGTCCATTAAAACGGAGCCTGAGGCTGATCTAATCGGTATCGATTACCTCAATTCATTAGCTCAGAACACGCCTAGCGCAGCCAATATTAAAGGCTATGCAGAGATCATCCGAGATCGTAGTATTTTGCGACGCTTAATTCAGGTATCGGATGGGATTGTGAACTCTGCATTTATGACAGAGGGTCGTTCGGTTCAAACCTTATTGGATGAAGCTGAGTCGCGCATTCTACAAATTGGTGAAGAGGGTAATCGTAAGGCAGATTACTTAGAGATTGAACCTCTCCTCAAACAAGTAGTTGCCAGAATCGATGAACTCTATAACCGCGATGGCGGTAGCGATATCACCGGTATTGCAACTGGATTTATTGATCTCGATAAGCAAACCAGTGGCTTACAAAAAGGGGACTTGGTGATCGTGGCAGGAAGACCTTCGATGGGAAAGACCGCCATGGCACTCAATATTGCAGAGAATGTTGCCCTCAACGAGGGTCTACCGGTAGTGGTTTTCTCCATGGAGATGTCTGGGGCTCAGTTGGCTACGCGCCTTCTTGGTTCCGTTGGCCGTGTTGACCAAAGCCGGATGCGGACTGGTAAATTAAGTGACGATGAGTGGCCAAGGGTTACTGATGCGATTGCCCGTTTGAGTAATACCCAAATTCTGATTGATGAAACCGGCTCACTCACCTGCTTAGAACTGCGGGCACGGGCACGCCGGATTGCTCGTAACTACGGTGGTACTTTGGGTATGGTCGTAGTGGATTATCTGCAATTAATGAGCGGTAGCACGGGCGGTAGTAGCGAAAATAGAGCCACCGAGATCTCCGAGATCTCCCGCTCTTTAAAGTCTCTTGCTAAAGAATTGCAATGTCCCGTTGTGGCGCTTTCTCAGCTAAATCGTGGCCTAGAGCAAAGACCAAATAAACGTCCTGTGATGTCAGATTTGCGTGAGTCGGGCGCGATTGAGCAAGATGCCGATTTAATTCTGTTTATCTATCGTGATGAGGTCTACCATCCCGACACCACGACTGATAAAGGTGTCGCTGAAGTTATTATTGGTAAGCAACGTAATGGTCCGATTGGAACCGTTCGCCTAAGTTGGCAAGGTCAATTTACGAAGTTTGATAATCTTGCTGCCAATACTGGCACCTCCTATGGCGGTGGCTTTACACCCTTTTAATTGGCTCAGTTATTTCTTAGTTACTAGTAGCAGCGCTAGCCACACGTCTCGCTTCGGTATACCGTGATGCCCAATATGGAGTATCAATTCGGTCTAAGCGCACTGTCCCTCCTGCGCTAGGCGCATGAACAAAGCGTCCCTTGCCCACGTAGATACCTGCATGGGAGTAGCGCTCACCCGTTGTATTAAAGAAGACTAAATCACCTGGAGCTGGAGCTTGCTGACCAATCCCTTTGCCCACATTGCTCATTTGCTGAATTGTGCGCGGTAACTTAATACCAGAACTTTTATTAAAGACATACACAATTAAACCGCTGCAATCAAAGCCACCAGCGGGGGTATTGCCACCATAGCGATAGGGCACACCTACAAGCCCAATGGCTGCAATAGAGATATCTTCGCTACCTACACTTGTATCATTTTTGAAGTGCGCTATCTTTGGGATTGATGAAGCTCCACTGGTCGTGCGCGGGCTAAAGGTACTGCAGGCGCTAAGTGTTAACGTACTTAGCGTCAGGAGCGCAAGGAGTCGTAAAGAACTCTTATAAAGCTTCAGCAGCATGGTCGGCAAGTCGCGAACGTTCGCCACGAGCCAATGTGATATGACCGCCATGACGCCATCCCTTGAAACGATCAACCACATAGGTCAGGCCTGATGAACCCTCTGTGAGATAGGGGGTATCGATTTGCGCAATATTACCCAGACAAATAATCTTAGTTCCAGGGCCGGCTCGCGTGACTAAGGTCTTCATTTGTTTAGGAGTTAGATTTTGTGCTTCATCAATAATAAGGAACTTACTGACAAATGTACGACCGCGCATAAAGTTCATGCTCTTCACTTTGATGCGTGAACGGATTAATTCCTGAGTGGCAGCGCGACCCCATTCTCCTGCGCTGTCATCGTTGCGATGTAACACTTCAAGATTATCATCAAATGCTCCCATCCATGGCTGCATTTTCTCCTCTTCTGTACCAGGTAAAAATCCAATGTCTTCACCTACTGGAACGGTCGCTCGGGTAATAATAATTTCGTTATAGCGTTTACTATCAAGAACCTGCTCTAAGCCAGCGGCAAGGGCTAATAGGGTTTTTCCAGTACCCGCTTGGCCAAGAAGGGTCACAAAATCAATATCAGGGTTCATGAGTAAGTTCATCGCAAAGTTTTGTTCACGATTGCGCGCAGTAATGCTCCACACATTATTTTTCTGGTGCGAGAAATCCTTTAGAGTCTGTAACAAGGCCGTTTTACCATTAATCTCGCGAACCAAGGCATAAAAGGGTGTGGAGCCATCTGGATTCTCTTGATACACAAATTGATTAACCAACATGCTGGGTACCAATGGGCCAGTAACACGATAAAACATGGTGCCACTTTTGCCATCTGCCCAGCTTTCCATCGCCTTGCCATGTTTTGGCCAAAAATCAGTAGGCAAGGTCATCACCCCGGAGTACATCAGATCGCGATCTTCTAAGACCTGATCATTAAAATAATCTTCCGCAGGTAATCCAAGGGCGCGTGCCTTGATGCGCATATTGATGTCTTTAGATACCAGCACAACCTCTTGATTGGGTTTTGCCTTTTGTAGGTCACTCACTACACCTAGAATGAGGTTGTCACCCTTACCTTCTGGAAGACCTTCAGGAAGAGGCGAGCTTGAGAAATGTGTTTGGAAAAATAAACGCCCCGTAGCATCTTGATTGCCTAATTTACTGAGTGGTATTCCTTCATCCAGTTGACCACTAGTGCCAGCAATCAGCTGATCTAAGGAGCGGCTGACCATACGCGCGTTCCGCGCAACCTCACTCATCCCCTTTTTATGATTATCTAATTCCTCAAGAGTGGTCATTGGTAAATATAAATCATGCTCCTCAAAACGGAACAGCGAGGAGGGATCATGCATTAAGACGTTGGTATCTAGTACGAACAGGCTGGGAGGGCCAGTACGAATGGTGCGCTTAGACCGTTCATTCTTCGCCTCTAATTTCTTTTCCAAGTATTGTGCTGGCGCATCGGTTTTGATTCGCTCTAGTGCCTTTTCAGCAGCGGATAAATCGTGGTCTAATTCCTCTACACCATCTTCATTTTCTACCCAGACAGAGCTGGTAACTATCTTCTTGACCTTCTTAGGAGGGTTTTTGAGGTCAGGTTGCTTCTCGCGACTCACATTCACGTGGTCGGCGATTTGACTAGGAAGGGGGGGTAATGGCATGCAGCTTCTCCTAAATGAAAAAACCGCCTAGCTGATGCTGTGGGCGGTTTAGAGGGGTGCGAGGACTTCGGTGGTATGCACAGATTTTGAGGGGGCTGGGACTTAGGCCCCGTCTATGGAGACCTATCAGCTGATTCATCCAATCCAATCTCTTACCGTGCATATAGACATACTGTACCCCAATTTTGTGTCTTTGCAAGTACAGTAAAAATACCTAGTTCAACCTCTTGGCGGCAGCCAAAACCTCAGCGACATGGCCGGTTACTTTGATACCTCGCCACTCTTCTTGTAAAACCCCTTTGCTATCAAATAAGAAGGTGCTTCGGTCAAGCCCTCGAACCTGTTTGCCATACATATTTTTCATTTTCATGACCCCAAAGATAGTGCACAGTTTTTCTTCAGTATCGGCAACTAACTCAAAGGGTAGATCAAGTTTCTGACGAAAGTTCTCATGTGAACGAAGATTATCGCGGGACACCCCAACAACTAATGCATTGGCTTGATTGAAAGAATCAATGTGATCTCTAAATTCGCCAGCCTCGACAGTACATCCAGGAGTGGAGTCTTTGGGATAAAAGTACAAGACTAATTTCTTACCTTGATAAGCCTTCGGCGAGAAGGTGAGCTGCGACGTTGCTGGGATCTCACAATAGGGTATGGATTCCCCAATTTTAATAGTCATAGTAAATTCCCTCATTAATAAGTATTAAAAATTTGTCGCTGTGCTGGCCTGTATCATCAATTCGCCACTTCTATTGGCAATTGTGCCGTACTTGAACTGCTCAGTCGCTATTTTATCGAGTTGCCCTGTAGCAGCCCAAGAACGGTGTAATTCTCCCATGGTGACCAAATCATGCCCTTGCTGAAGCCATCCCACCATCAACTTCTGAAATGCAGGTAATAGTTTTTGACCTTCGAGTTCTGCGTGTAGAGTAAATACTTGATCGTTGGGATTGCTCTGCGTGATTGCCAGAATATGCTGTGCAGCTCTAAATGCATCAGCACCATCAATGCCAATTAGCTCATCAAAGGTGGGTAGTGTGGTGGGGTATTGCACATGCTTACTTTTCGTATTACCAAAAGTAATTCGATAGGGGACTAAATTTGGAGTAGAGCGGCCATCAGAAGCGTATTGCATACCCCAGGCATCGATTTGCTCTAAAGCAGAGAGATTCATTTGCCATCCCGCGGCACCATGAGTGACCGGGGGGCGACCCATAATCTCCACAAAACGATCGTAGGCCTTTTGCATCTGTAAATGAGTCCATGTAGCATCGCGCTGATAAACATGATCCTGCCAATATACATGGTCCCACGTATGGATTCCAGTTTCATGGCCTGCATGATCCACCGCACGCATTTCATTGGCAGCTCGTTTGCCAATATCCGGGGCGGGTAATAGAACACCATATAAGAGTGTCTTGATTCCGTAGTGCTCAACTACGGAGGTGCGCGATACCTTTTTTAAGAACCCAGGCCTAAAGATACGTTTTAAGGCCCAACCCGTATGGTCTGGACCTAAACTAAATAAAAAGCTTGCATGGACACCGAGTTCGGCAAAGAGTTTGGCAAGATTAGGGGTGCCAACTTGAGTGCCCAACAGGGTATCCACATCAACTTTTAGGGCAATCTTAGCCATCAGAAATGCGATCTAGTCAACGAGACGACGGGCTTTATCGACATCATTACGATAGGCCTCAAATATTTTGGCAAGAGCGTCTTCCATTGAGGTGCTTGGTTTCCAGCTAAGCTCTTGGATCGTGTTAGCAATAGCGGGAACTCGATTTTGAACATCCTGGTAACCAACACCGTAATATGCTTTCGAGGTTGTCTCAATCAGCTTTACCTTATTGGCGGTTACTGCGTACTCCGGAATTTTCTTCGCAAGCGCCAACATCATATTGGCCAATTCTTTGACCGAGTGATTATTTTTAGGATTGCCGATGTTATAGATTTTTCCATTCGCAATATCGCCCTCGTTGGCGATAATGCGCATTAAGGCATCAATCCCATCATCAATATAGGTAAAGGCACGCTTTTGTGAGCCACCATCGACGAGATTGATCGGTTCACCACGCACAATATGCCCCAAGAATTGAGTCACTACCCGAGAGGAACCTTCTTTGGGTGTGTAAATGCTATCGAGGCCTGGCCCAATCCAATTAAAGGGTCTAAATAAAGTGAAGCGTAAGCCTTCCATACCGTAGCCCCAAATCACGCGATCCATCAATTGTTTGGCACAGGCATAGATCCAGCGTGGTTTATTGATGGGGCCATAGACCAAATGTGATTGGGCTGGATCAAACTCGGCGTCCTCGCACATGCCATAAACCTCAGAGGTCGATGGGAAGACCAAATGCTTCCCATATTTAACCGCGGAGCGCACGATGGGGAGATTGGCTTCAAAGTCGAGTTCAAAAACGCGCAAGGGCTCCTGCACATAGGTAGCGGGAGTAGCAATTGCAACCAAGGGCAGAATGATATCGCACTTACGAACATGGTATTCAACCCACTCGCGATTGATGGTGATATCGCCTTCAAAAAAATGCATACGTGGATTGCTGAGCAAATCACCGATTCGGTCATTTTGCATATCCATGCCGTAGACCTCCCATGAGGTGGTCTCTAAAATACGCTTGGATAAATGATGGCCAATAAAACCATTCACACCCAAAATTAGGACTTTCTTCATAAAACCAATTCCCTCTGATTGAACAGCGCTAAGCGGTATTTAAAGTGCTTGAACGGATAAAAACTCAAGTACCTTGCCATCTCCACAAAGGCCAAAGTAGCAATTATCGACCAGATGAAGTCCTGGGGTCGATTTTTCAAGTAAATGCACTAATTGAGGCGAGAGATCGATCTTGGGATCTAGGGGTAAAGAGCTTTTGGCAAGCAGCCATGTTTTCCCTTGAAACTCCGTAAATGCTCCGGGATAGGGTGGTGCAACCGCCCGAATTAAGTTGTAAATCGAGATGGCAGATTGAGTCCAATCAACGCGGCCGTCTTCAGGCTTACGGCCACCAAAATAAGCCCCCTGATGAAGATCATTTAGTTGCCTGGGAACATCACCTTGTATTAGTGTTGGAAGAACGCTTTCCATAACCCTCTGCGCTGCCGAACTAACTTTATTGAACACCTCATGGGCTGTTTCATGGATTTCAATGGGCACCGCAATTTGCCCAACAATATCACCTGCATCTGGTTTTGCTTCCATGATGTGCAAGGTCGCTCCAGTTTCTACTTCCCCATGTAAGACAGCCCAATTGACTGGGGCGCGCCCACGATACTTTGGCAATAAAGAGCCATGCATGTTCAGCGCCGCAATCTTCCCAGTTTTCAATAACTCAATCGGAATCATGAAGCGGTAATAAAACGAGAAAATGTAGTCTGGCGATAGCTGTTGAAATCGAGGCAGAAGTTGTAATAATTGATCGCGCTGCAGAATTTCATAGGGAAGGCGATTGCGTTTGCATAATTCCCTAACACTTCCGAACCAAATTGTTTCCTTAGGATCATCATCATGGGTAATCACCAAATCAATGGCGATACCTGCATCCAACAAGGCTTGCAAACAATCAACACCTACATCATGGTAGGCAAATACAATCGCATGTTTATTGGCTTGATTCAAGAGCCTAGGATTTAGGTCGTTCGAGCACGGCGCTGACCATGTATCGTGGCCGATGTCGAACCTGTTGATAGATGCGACCAATGTACTCGCCAAGCAGTCCAAGACCAAAGAGCATCACTCCAATCAGGAAGAAGGTGAGCGCAAATAGGGTAAAGACTCCTTCCACCTCAGCGCCTAAGACGAAACGGCGGACCAAAATGAGCAAGAACAATGCCCCCGATGCACCAGCAAGGAGCATGCCCATGATCGAAAATATTTGCAGTGGCATGACTGAAAAGCCCGTGACCAAATCAAAATTAAGGCGGATTAATTGATATAAACTATATTTGGATTCACCAGCAAAACGCTCCTCGTGCTTGACCGTGATTTCAATCGGATTATTAGCAAAGGTATAGGCAAGCGCAGGA
>RFQL01000063.1 GCA_009924985.1 Burkholderiaceae bacterium
AGAAGAAATCCAAGGGTTGGCAATAATATGCCGTACAGGGCAACTGACCCTGAAATCCAAATCATGATCCGCCAGTCCCACTTGCCAATCGACTCCTCATCACTCTTAGAGGATATGGACTTCAGAAGAATGAAAAACCCCAAAGCAGTTAGTAGGGCTCCTAGCCAAAAAGGAAAGTAGCCTGGCCCCATTTTTGCTGCTGTTCCCATTTTGTAGTTCAGAGCATTAAGGGCGAAGAAAAGACCAAAGACCATATACATGATCCCGGCACCGAAATCTTTCTTATTGCGGATGTTCAAAATCTGCCTCCTTATTTTTGCCAATCAGGCGCAACTATGTGATTGTAAGGGAATGATTCGAGACAAGCTTAAGGGTTTGCCCTAATTCTGTACCAATGCGATAATTAGTTGGATGAAAGTCTCCGAAATCCGCCAAGCCTATCTTGATTACTTTGCCTCGAAGGGACACCAAATTGTGGCTTCTAGCCCAGTTGTTCCGGGGGATGACCCCACTCTTTTATTCACTAATGCGGGCATGAACCAATTCAAGGATGTCTTCCTTGGTTTTGATAAGCGGCCCTATCAACGGGCCACGAGTTCCCAAAAATGTATCCGCGCCGGCGGTAAGCACAATGATCTCGATAACGTTGGTTATACCGCTAGGCACCATACGTTTTTTGAGATGCTGGGTAATTTCTCTTTTGGCGACTATTTCAAACGGGATGCAATTCAGTTTGCTTGGGAATTATTGACCGAAGTGTTCAAGCTTCCTAAAAACAAATTATGGGTCACTGTGTATGCCGAGGACGATGAGGCTTACGATATTTGGTCAAAACAGATTGGCGTGCCTGCAGAGCGCATCGTTCGGATTGGCGATAACAAAGGGGCGCGTTATGCGTCTGATAATTTTTGGATGATGGGTGACACAGGACCTTGTGGCCCTTGCACTGAAATTTTCTATGATCACGGCCCAGAGATACCTGGGGGACCCCCGGGCAGTCCTGATGAGGATGGTGATCGATTTATTGAGATTTGGAATAACGTCTTCATGCAATTTAATCGGGATGAGACGGGTGAGATGCATCGTTTACCTAAACCAAGTGTCGATACAGGCATGGGTCTTGAACGAATCGCCGCAGTCTTGCAGCATGTGCACTCCAATTATGAGATTGACCTTTTTGTCCACCTCTTGCAAGCAGCGCAGAAAGCAATCGATGATGCAGGGGCAAAAAATTGCGATGCCAATAGCCCCTCTCTGAAAGTCATTGCCGATCATATTCGGGCTTGCAGTTTCATTGTGGTCGATGGCGTGATCCCGGGTAATGCGGGGAGGGGTTATGTGCTTCGGCGTATTGCTCGACGTGCGATTCGACACGGTTATAAATTAGGCGCTCGTCAACCCTTTTTTCACAAGTTAGTCCCTGCATTGGTTGCAGAAATGGGTGATGCTTATCCAGAATTACGTCAGGTTCAAACCAAGGTGATGGATGTTTTAAGGCAAGAGGAAGAGCGCTTTTTCCAAACGATTTCTAATGGGATGGAAATTTTAGAAACCGCTTTAGCCAAAGGCGCCAAAGTACTTGATGGTGAGACTGCTTTTCGCTTGCACGATACCTTTGGATTCCCATTGGATCTCACAGCAGATGTCTGTCGAGAGCGCTCAGTCGGGGTTGACTCGCATGGCTTTGAAACTGCGATGCAAAAGCAACGTGATCTTGCGCGGGCCGCAGGTAAGTTCAAGATGGTCCAAGGTCTTGAGTACCGCGGAGAGACCACGCAGTTTCATGGTTATGACAATCTAAAGGTTCAAGATGCTCGTATTACGGCCTTATATCGAGATGGCAGTCCTGTCGATTTAATTAAGCCTGGTGAGAGTGCGGTCGTAGTTCTTCATCAAACTCCTTTCTACGCAGAATCCGGCGGACAGGTTGGTGATCGGGGCGAGTTGCGAAGTGAGCTTTCACAATTTATCGTAGCCGACACATTTAAGATTCAGGCTGACGTTTTTGGCCATCAAGGCGAGTTGCAAGAAGGGGAGCTAAAGATCGGAGATCTCGTTTATGCCCGAGTTGATAGTGCGATTAGAGCTAAAACAGTGCGCAATCATAGCGCTACCCATCTCTTGCATAAAGCGCTTCGCGAGGTCTTGGGTGATCATGTGCAACAAAAAGGGTCCTTGGTAGATGCCGATAAAACACGGTTTGATTTCACGCATACGGCACCTCTGACCAAAGTAGAAATAAATCGGATCGAGCAAATAGTTAATCAAGAAATTCTTGAAAATTCTGCAAGTTCAGCCACGGTGATGGCCATCGAAGATGCTCAGAAAACTGGAGCAATGATGCTTTTTGGCGAGAAGTATGGTGATCAAGTCCGAGTTTTAGAGATTGGCTTCTCTAAAGAGTTGTGCGGGGGTACACATGTGCAACGTACGGGTGATATTGGTAGTTTCAAGATTGTTGCAGAGAGTGGAGTCGCTGCCGGAATACGTCGTGTTGAGGCAATCACAGGGTCCAATGTGTTGGATTTCGTGCAAATGCTTGAATCGCGTATCAATGAAGCTGCCCAGATTCTGAAGGCAGCTCCTCACGAATTAGCCCCACGCGTAAGCCAGTTACAAGATACGGTTCGCCAGTTAGAGCGTGAGCTTGAGCGTGTAAGCTCTAAGTTAGCGGCCAATCAAGGCGATGAGCTATTGAGCAAAGCAAGTGATTATGGCGGGATTAAGGTTTTGGCAGCTCAGCTTGATACGGCGGATGCCAAAGTCTTGCGAGAGACTATGGATGCTCTTAAAACAAAACTAAAGTCAGCCGTGATTGTGTTGTCATCTGTTCAGGATGGCAAGGTAAGTCTAATCGCTGGCGTTACCAGTGATGTAACGAATCGGATTAAGGCAGGTGACCTGGTGAACTTTGTGGCTCAACAGGTTGGCGGTAAAGGGGGCGGTAAGCCGGAGATGGCGATGGCTGGAGGAACTGAACCCGCTGGTCTTGCCAAGGCGCTAGAGGGGGTCAATCCCTGGGTGGCCGAGCGTGTTTAGTCACAAATCGCTAAAATAGATGAATTCTAGGAGAACGTAATGAGTGAAGTGAACTCGATCCAAGTTCATCGTGAGGTTGATGCTATTGGCATGAACTGCCCTTTGCCTATTTTGCGCACGAAGAAGACCTTAGCTGAAATGCAATCGGGCGAAGTTTTAAAGCTGAAGGCAACCGATTCCGGTGCAAGTCATGACATCCCTGCATTTTGTAAACAAACTGGTAATGAGTTAATCGCCACCGATAATGAAGGCGACACAATGGTTTTTTACGTCAAGCGTCGCTGATTCATTTCGTTTCTAGCATTCTTTGGGCTGCGTCAATTACCTGGTTTGGTTTCAGTAGATCAAGGCACTCACTCCTGCTATCTGCCTTATCTTCACACCCTGCTTTGCGACACGGCACACAATCACCGGGACCTTGCAAAATACAAACGTTTTGAATGGTTTGTGATCGAGCTCTGAGTTGATAGGGTTCTTGTCCAATAAAACCATTGGGCCAGGGACCAAAGTTTGTTGGTGGCGTTGCGCCAAATAAAACAATGGTAGGTATTTCACAGGCAGCCGATAAATGACTGACCGACGTATCGACACCGATATACAGAGAAGCCCCCTTTAAGAGAGTGACCGCTTGAGGAAGGCTTAAGCGACCTTCTGTATTAATCACAGATCCACGAATTTTTTCATTGAGCAATGACAAAATATCTTGATTGAGCTCTAAGTCTTTCGCAGCCGATGAGGCGCTTAAGATAATTTGGTAGCCGTCTTTAACTAAGGAGGTAATGAGTTCCTGCCAATAGGAAAGCGGCCAACGTTTATAGGCATTTAATGGCCCCGGGTGCAAGACAATATAGGGTTGCCGAATTTGGCTCTCAATAAGCGGAGTTAAAGCTTGAGCTTTGGGGGGTGTCACACAGATTGGCTGAGCAAATAAATCAAGAGCTTTGTCTTGGTAAAAGGACTCTAGCAACTTCAACTTTTCAACAATCACATGTTGGTGAAAGTAATCTACTGGAACCCAGTGCATAGAAATGGCGCGTTTCCAGGCACTATTTTTTTTACTTCGGGGCGTATCCTCAACCACCACCCCAACGCGGCGTAGCGCTGCGATTGAGCCAAAAAAGTAGGAACGATCACTGGGTTGGGTGATGATGGCTAAGTCATAGCGTTGAAAGAGTTGATTAAAGATTTTTAGGTATTCCCATAAGCTGGGACGCTCTGGAGTCTCAATCAGCTCGTGAATATCAGTATTTCCTTTGAGCATATCCAGCTTACCCCGATAGCCCAGAAAATCAAATTGCGCATTGGGCCAAATAGCCCGAGCAGCACTAATGAGCGGAGTAGTAACTAAAACGTCCCCGATCTGACGAGTGGCGATAAATAAAACGCGGGTAGGATCTTTCATGAATGAATTCCCTTAGCCAGAATTTTTTCTCGAACCCGTTTTGCATTCTCAGCAGCTTTTGATTGATCAGAGATGCGATGAAATAAATGAAAGACCTCTGTGGACCATGAGCCTGATTTGCGTTTAATCCCAGACTGTTGCAAGCGGAAGACGAAATCGGCATCTTCGTGACCCCAACCAGTCATCGTTTCATCAAAGCCCCTAATCGCTATAGCATCTTTCTGCCAGCACGCCATATTGCATCCTTTAATGCGACGCCATACAAATTGTTTGTAAATGCGCCAGGAGCCATTACCAAGCTTAATAAGAATAGGCCAAATTTTATTAATGCCGCCATTGAGTCGATAGGTAATGAGATTCCTTTGGAAGGCCGAGAAACTCCAGTGTGGCCAGGATAAAATTTTCTGTGTAAGCGTTTGATTGAGTAAAACGCGGCTACCGGTCACTAAAAAGCCATCTTGCGCTAATTGCCGATGACGTTTTACAAAATCAGGCTGTACCAGACAATCTCCATCGAGGAAAATAAGATATTCGCCTTGCGCTTTAGAAATTGCTTGATTGAGGATGAGTGTCTTTCTAAATCCTAAATCATCCTGCCAGAGGTGCATTATCGGAAAATTTGCTTGAGGAGAGAAAGCATTGATCACCCCCTTTGTTTCCGGTCCGGAGCCATCATCTGCAATGATGACCTCAAAGTTTTTATCCGTTTGAGTTTGTAGGGACTCGAGACAAAACTTTAAAGCAGAAGGCCAGTTATAAGTGGCAAGCAGAATGGATATTTTGAACATGATCAAGAAGACTATTTCTTTATAGCTAGTGTTGTTTGATTAAGACGCCAGAGTTTCATGTAGCGCAGGTAAGTACCCTGAGCATTCGAGCAGGCTAATGAAAATCCTTGAGGACCATCCAAAAACCCAGCTCGCAATATATAGGTACGAAAAAATGACCAAGCGCCATGCACGATTGCTTTTAGAGGACTGGCAGTTTTGCCTCTTGCAAATGCTTGCTGTGCTGAAGCTGTGGAATACCGTTCCATCTTTTCTTGAACCTGAGCATGATTCATAAAGCTGTAGTGCAGCATCTGATTCTTTAACTTCAATACAGGGCCCTTGGGGATTAGGCGTTCATGCACTAAATCACTTGAGAAGCGAGCACTTCCCCGTTTGAACAAGCGATCTACATAGTCTGGCGTCCAGCCGGAGTGGCGCATAAAACGCCCACAATACCAAGAGAGCCTTGGGATGGCATAGCAATCTGTTTGAGGTTTATCAAGCACGCCCATGATTTCCGCCCTAAGCTCTAGAGTAAGGCGCTCATCCGCATCCAAGGATAAGACCCAGTCTTCGCTTGCAAGGTCTAGCGCCCGATTCTTTTGGGGCCCAAATCCGAGCCAATCCGGTGGTGAGGAAATCAGGGCGCCGTATCGTTGGGCGATTGCCAGGGTGCGATCCGTACTTTGTGTATCCACCACCACAATTTGGGTGGCAAGCCCGTCTAGCGAGGCCAAACAGTCCTCGAGATTGGCTTCCTCGTTGCGAGTTATGAGTATGGCTGACAAGGTGGGCATAATTCATTATATGAATGCTTCAGATCGTCAAGCCCTAAACCGACTAATTCGGTATTTACGACCCCATACCCGACTTATTGTTGGATCCTTACTTTCTATGGCCATTGTCGCTGCTTCGGAGACCTCCATACCGGCTCTAATGAAGCCCCTATTGGATCGAGGTTTTACTGGGGAACTGAACGATAAGCTTTGGCTCGTCCCCGTTTTTTTAGTCGGCCTTGCCATTATTCGAAGTGGCGCACAGTTTTTATCTAACTTTTTACTCACTAAAGTCATTAGTAATATCTTGCTGACATTACGTGAGCAGATGTTCACTCGGCTGCTACGGGCGAAGACCGAGTACTACCAAAAGACCACGGCATCTAACTTAATTAATGCAGTTGTTTTTGAAGTGAACAACGTTCTATCCATTATGGGTGGCATGCTCATTAGTCTGGTTAGAGACTTGTTAACAGTTATTGGTTTGATGGGTTATTTGTTTTATCTCAATTGGCGACTTACCTTAGTGGTGTTAATTATTTTCCCAATCATTGCTTTTGTGATGGGCAAGATCAATAAACGCCTTCGTGGTTTAAATCGGCAACAACAGGCCATGACCAGCGAGCTTGCCTATATTGTGGAAGAGGCTGCCGCCGGACATAAGATTGTGAAGGTGCATGGCGGTGAAGATTATGAGATGCAGCGCTTTATGGAAAAGGCAGACCGTCTACGTAAGTTCACTCTAAAAGCGGCTGTGGCGGGTGGACTTAATCAGCCAATCACCCAATTAATTGCTTCTATGGCCCTATCGCTTGTATTGGTCATCGCGATTATGCAATCTGCCACCCAAGGGGTTACTGTAGGAGGCTTTGCGGCCTTTATTACCGCCATGCTGTTGATTATCTCGCCATTAAAACACTTGGCTGATATTAATCAGCCCTTGCAGCGGGGATTGACCGCAGCCGAAATGATCTTTCAATTGATTGATCAGCCAATTGAAGAGGAAGATGGTGCTCAATCGCAATTGAAGCATTTGGTAAAAGCTAAGGGCGAGATCCGATTTGAAAACCTATCTTTTTCCTATGACCAAGAAGAGGGGCGAAAAGATGCCATACGAAACGTCAATCTGGATATTAAGCCAGGCGAAGGTCGCTTTTGTTGGACCCTCTGGTGGCGGTAAATCTACACTGGTTAATTTATTACCACGCTTCTTTAAGCCCAAAGTAGGCCGCATCCTGCTTGATCAAATTCCAATTGAAGAAATTATGTTGGCGGACCTGCGCAAACAAATTGCCTTTGTTAGTCAGGACGTGATTTTGTTTAATGACACTATTGCTAACAATGTGGCCTATGGCTCAAGCATAGAAGGGATTGATCGAGGTCGCGTGATTGAATCCCTTGAGGCAGCTAATTTAACAGGACTCTTGACCGAATTACCCAATGGTATCGATACCTTAGTTGGGGATAACGGTAATCGCTTATCGGGTGGACAGCGCCAACGCTTAGCAATTGCGCGGGCAATTTACAAGGATGCGCCTATCCTGATTTTGGATGAGGCAACTTCTGCACTGGATTCTGAGTCGGAGCGGCAAGTTCAAGAAGCGCTCGATCGTTTAATGGCAGGGCGCACAACTTTGGTGATTGCACACCGTTTATCAACAATCGAGCATGCCGATCGAATTGCGGTTCTAGATCATGGTGAGATTGTGGAATATGGTTCGCATCAAGAGTTGATGGCTAAAAATGGCCTATACGCAGGTCTACACCGTTTGCAATTTAGTGAAGTAAATTCTTAGGACGGTCTTAATTTAGAACAATATCGTATTGCTCTTGTTTAAAGCCTGCCTCAGCCTGAAGCCGAATGGGTTTTTGTACAAAGTCACCAAGCATTGCCAGAAATTGGTTCTCTTCTTCTAAAAATAGGTCAATCACATCGGGCGATGCTACTATCCGAAATTCTTTTGGATTGAACTGCCTGTGTTCCCTAACAATCTCACGTAAGATTTCGTAACAAATAGTTTGAGGGGTTTTTACTTCACCCTTGCCATTGCAAGTAGCGCAGGGTTCGCACAGAATATGAGATAAAGACTCGCGGGTTCGTTTGCGGGTCATTTCGATTAAACCAAGTGATGAAAAGCTATTCACGTTAGTGCGGACATGATCTCTAGCAAGATTTTTATTAAGTTCATTCAGCACAGCCTCCCGATGATCAGCTTGGCTCATATCAATAAAATCGATAATGATGATGCCTCCAAGATTACGTAAGCGTAGCTGGCGGGCAATGGCTTGAGCGGCTTCCAGATTCGTCTTGAAGACTGTGTCATCTAGATTACGCGCTCCCACAAAACTCCCTGTATTGACGTCAATCGTGGTCATGGATTCGGTTTGGTCAATCATGAGATAACCACCAGACTTGAGGTCTACACGTCTTCCTAGTGCTTTGCTAATCTCAGATTCAATATCAAATAAATCAAAGAGGGCTCGCTCACCCCGATATAAAACTAATTTAGAACTCAGTTGGGGAGTAAAGGTTTGAGCAAATTGACTCAAGCGCTCAAAGTTCTCCGCAGAATCAACACGAATTTGTGTGGTTTCTGGACCAGCCATATCACGCAACACCCTTTTGGCAAGACTTAAATCCTGATGAAGCAACGCAGGCGCAGCCTTTTCTTTTGATGCCTGCAAAATACCTTGCCAGGTAGTACGCAGGTATTTGAGGTCGGCGATCAAGGTCTCATCACTAGCAATCCCTGCGCTGGTGCGGACAATGATGCCGCCACTTTCATCAGCAGGGATTAGACCCTTTAATCGATTTTTTAAGGCCTCGCGCTCTTCCGGCACCTCAATTTTTTGGGAGATACCGATATGGATTTCAGTGCCTAGTGAGCGATGATCTTGGGGAAGATAAACTAAATTGCGACCTGCAATACTAATTTTACGAGTAAGTCGAGCCCCTTTGGTGCCTAAGGGATCTTTTAGAACCTGTACTAGAAGAGTTTGACCTTCAAATAGGACCTTCTCGATTTGTCCCCCTGCGGGGTGATCGCCGAGGTCATTGAAATGAATAAATGCTGCACGATCCAGGCCAATATCAATAAAGGCTGACTGCATACCCGGGAGAACACGAACTACTTTCGCTAAATAAATATTACTCACAATGCCACGTTGCCGAGTTCGTTCAATATGCAGCTCTTGAACCGCATTTTGTTCGATGATCGCAACCCGAGTCTCTTGAGGGGTGATATTAATGAGGATTTCTTGGCTCATTTGTGCTTAAACCAAAATGGACATTCGCTTCTTTTAAAAGTTCGGAAGTTTCGTATAAAGGAAGACCCATGATACCGCTATAGCTGCCTTGGATTGTTTTAATAAAACTTGCGGCCATGCCTTGAATTCCATAGGCACCCGCTTTGCCCAGTACCTCACCAGTATCAACATAAGCATGGATTTGATGGGGGCTCAACTCTTTGAACTGGACCTGAGATTTTTGTACAACGCAATGGGGAGGCGTTTTTTCATCCAGCGTAATAGCGACAGCACTATAGACACGATGGATTTTACCGCTAAGCATATTGAGCATTTCAGTGGCATGGGTAGCATCTGTTGGTTTACCGAGTATCTCAGTAGCCGGCGATCCAGGCAGGCTTACAGTGGTATCGGCACAGACGATTGGCGCCCATACAAATTTAGGATTACTCTGATGCAGTAGTTGCCAGCGGTGCAGTGCTGCCATACTTTTTAATAAGGTGACTCGTTGAACATAATCAATCGCTTTTTCATTAGCCATGGGCAGTTCTAAGGCTTCAGCATTCTCATACTGACTGGGTAAGAGCAATTCAAAGCGAACCCCAATTTGGGTGAGTAGTTCTTGCCGACGGGGACTTTGTGAAGCAAGATAAATGAAGTCATATTTCATATCGATTTGACATCCTATTCGCGATGATAGGGATGGCCTTGCAAAATCGTCCAGGCACGATAGAGTTGTTCGATTAGTAGGAGTCTTGCAAAAGCATGGGGCAGAGTTAAGCTTGAAAGACGCCACA
>RFQL01000064.1 GCA_009924985.1 Burkholderiaceae bacterium
ATTGATTATGTGGTCACGAAGATTCCACGCTTTGCATTTGAGAAGTTCCGTGAGGCTGACCCACGCTTGACCACCCAAATGAAATCGGTGGGCGAAGTAATGGCAATCGGCCGTACCTTTCAAGAGTCGTTTCAGAAGGCTCTGCGCGGTCTAGAGGTCGGAGCAGATGGCCTAGATGAGAAGTCTACTGACTTGGAGGACATCATTCAAGAAATTGGTGAGCCAGGGCCTGATCGGATTTGGTATGTGGGTGATGCTTTCCGTATGGGCATGGATATTCACCGGGTTTTTGAAGAAAGCAAGATTGACCCGTGGTTCTTAGAGCAAATTAAAGAACTAATTGATATCGAGGGCGCTGTTAAAGAGCGCAGCTTGAAGAACATGACCGCTCCTGAGTTGCGCTTCCTAAAGCAAAAAGGATTTTCAGATCGTCGTTTAGCAACATTACTTAAGACCGATGCTAAGGCAGTACGGCAGGCACGCCATCAACACAAGGTGTTCCCCGTCTATAAACGGGTTGATACCTGTGCCGCCGAATTTGCAACCAATACCGCTTACATGTACTCCACCTATGAGGCAGAGCATGGTGAGTGCGAGTCACAACCCACTCAGCGCGAGAAGATCATGGTCTTGGGCGGTGGCCCTAATCGAATTGGTCAAGGCATTGAGTTTGATTACTGCTGTGTACATGCCGCCTTAGCGATGCGTGACGATGGTTATGAGACCATCATGGTCAACTGCAACCCAGAAACTGTTTCTACGGATTACGACACTTCGGACCGTCTTTATTTTGAACCACTGACTCTTGAAGATGTCTTGGAGATTGTGGCTAAGGAGAAACCCAAGGGCGTCATCGTTCAGTACGGTGGACAAACCCCACTCAAGTTAGCACTTGATTTAGAAGCGAATGGAGTGCCGATTATTGGTACTTCGCCCGACATGATCGATGCGGCTGAAGATCGCGAGCGCTTCCAAAAGCTATTACACCAACTCAAACTGCGTCAGCCACCCAATCGAACCGCCAGAGCAGAAGATGAGGCTCTCAAATTAGCAGAAGAGATTGGTTATCCATTGGTTGTACGCCCATCGTATGTATTAGGTGGCAGAGCGATGGAGATTGTGCACGATGGTCGCGATCTCGAGCGCTATATGCGTGAGGCCGTCAAAGTATCCAATGACTCACCAGTCTTGCTTGATCGCTTTCTCAATGATGCGATTGAGTGCGACGTTGATTGCATCTCCGATGGCAAAAATGTCTTTATTGGAGGTGTGATGGAGCATATTGAGCAAGCCGGTGTGCACTCGGGCGACTCAGCCTGCTCATTACCTCCTTACTCCTTATCGCCAGAGACCGTGGCTGAGATCAAGCGTCAGACTGCAGCGATGGCCAAGGGCTTGAATGTGATTGGTTTGATGAACGTGCAATTTGCGATTCAGCATGTCGATGGTCAGGATGTTATTTATGTTCTCGAGGTTAATCCTCGTGCTTCACGAACTGTACCGTATGTCTCGAAAGCAACAGGCTTGCAATTGGCTAAGATTGCGGCACGCTGCATGGTTGGACAATCTCTTGAGCAACAGGGTATTACCAAGGAGGTTATTCCAAAATACTTCTCGGTGAAGGAGGCGGTGTTCCCATTCAATAAGTTCCCTGGAATTGATCCTATCTTGGGTCCTGAGATGCGATCAACTGGCGAAGTGATGGGTGTTGGCAAAACCTTTGGTGAGGCTTTGTTTAAATCTCAGTTAGCGGCTGGTATCAAATTACCCAAAAGTGGTAATGTGGTTCTCACGGTGAAGGATAGCGATAAGCCCTTAGCGGTTGAGGTGGCAAAACTCTTGCACGAGATGGGGTTCCCCATGGTGGCGACAAAGGGAACGGCTGCGGCTATTGCGGCGGCTAATATCCCAGTTGCGGTAGTGAACAAGGTAAAAGAAGGGCGCCCCCATATTGTTGACATGATCAAGAATGGCGAGATCACCCTCGTGTTTACTACCGTTGATGAGACTCGTAATGCGATTGCCGACTCCCGTTCTATTCGGACCACCGCACAAGCCAATGGGGTCACTTACTACACCACCATTAGCGCAGCCCGCGCAGTAATGGAGGGGATGCGTGCGAAGGACTCTCTAGAGGTTTACTCATTACAAAATTTACATATTTCGCTTAGCTAGCTTAAAATCGGGGATTATTGATTTAAAGGCTAAGCTGCATGAGTGCAAACACAATCCCGATTACAAAGCGTGGTGCAGAACTCCTCAAAGAGGAATTGCAACGCCTCAAGCATACTGATCGTCCAGCAGTGATTAATGCAATCTCAGAAGCGCGTGCGCAAGGGGATCTCTCCGAGAACGCCGAGTATGATGCTGCCAAAGAAAAACAAGGGTTTATTGAAGGTCGAATCAAAGAGCTCGAGACCAAGTTGTCTGGTGCTCAGATTATTGATCCAGCTCTCCTAGAGGCAGAAGGTCGGGTGGTCTTTGGCGCCACGGTGGATTTAGAAGATCTCAATGACGGTAAAAAAATGAGCTACCAGATAGTGGGCGACGATGAAGCCGATATTGCTGCTAACAAAATCTCGATCAGTTCCCCCATTGCCCGTGCATTAATTGGTAAAGAAGAAGGGGATGTGGTGAGCGTACAAGCCCCAGCAGGTGCGCGTGAGGTTGAGATCCTCTCGGTTCGTTATATTTAATTAATACGATGTTGCATATTACTGCCGAGCAACATCAGATTGCCCAACGATTATTTCTATTCATTTGCAGTCTTTGGGTTGGTAGCTTAATTACGGTTGGTTATCTTGTAGCGCCCACCTTATTTGCCACCCTCAATGATCGGCAAGTGGCCGGTATGGTTGCCGGTGCGATCTTTAAGGTTGAGGCTTACATTAGTCTAGTTCTCTGTGTTGGTCTACTCGTTTTGGCCAACTTGCTCGTGAGTCGAGGTTTGCAGGCGTATCGCATGATTCGTTGGCTTTTACTGGCGATGCTGCTTTGTGCTGCGGCTGGAAGTTTTGTACTCATGCCTTGGATGGAAAGTTTGCGCGAGGAAGCTTTATTGCTGGGCATGCCAGTAAGGTATTCACCACTGGCTGGTTTATTTTCTACCTTGCATGGATTGTCGAGTGCAATCTTCTTGGTGCAAAGTCTATTGGGAGTCTATTTGGTATGGCGCCTAAGCCGACCAATGACTGTCCAGTAATTAGTTGAGAGCGGCTTTCTTGGGGCTTGCCTGACGTACCTTACGACGTTTTGGTTTGTCTGCTGGGGCGTACTTTGTTCCCTTCATTCCAATGCGTGAGCCAGCAGTTTTCTTGGCAACCCGCGCTACTTTATAAGCTCGCGCTACCTTCTTGCTGGGTACCACCTTCTCCTCTTTGGATTTTTGGGGACGCCAAATGACAAGAAGTTTGCCAATATGCTGAATCGGTGCCGCATTGAGCTGGTCACAGATCTTGAGGAACATTTGCTCTCGGGCATCACGATCATCACCGAGAACACGAATCTTAATAAGTCCATGGCTCTTTAGAGCAAGCTCCGTTTCTTTAGCAACTGCGGGTGTGAAACCATCATTGCCGATCATGATCACGGGTTTAAGGGGATGTGCTTTTGCACGATGTGCTTTACGTTGCGCAGGGCTTAAGGTGATTGCAGTCATCCCGAGATCATAGAGGATTATTTGGAGCGCTTTGGAAAACAGCGACAATATTGATCGTGGCAAAGAACAAGTTCAATAAAAATTGGTTGCATGACCATCTCAATGACCCTTATGTGAAATTAGCGCAGAAGGAGGGCTATCGGGCGCGTGCTGCTTATAAGCTGAGCGAGATTGATCAGCAAGATCATCTCATCAAAGCGGGGATGACCATTATCGATCTTGGGAGTACACCAGGAAGTTGGAGTCAATACGCTCGCAATCGTTTGGTTGAGCTGCGCCGTAATCCCAGTCCAGAAAACGCTGGTAAGCCGGATGGTTGCATCATTGCAATTGATCTTTTGCCCATGGAGCCGATTGCAGACGTTCAATTTATCCAAGGCGACTTTAGAGAGGAAGAGGGTCTTAAGGCGCTTGAAGCAGCCTTGCCTGCAGAAGCCAATGGCAGAGTTGATCTGGTACTTTCGGATATGGCACCTAATTTGTCTGGGGTAGGTGTGGCAGATTCTGCACGGATGGCACTTCTAGCAGAGTTGGCTTTGGAGTTTGCAAAGGGTCATCTAAAGCCCGATGGAGCCCTGATAATTAAGTGTTTCCATGGGAGTGGCTACAGCCAAATAGTTGAGACTTTCAAGGGGGTATTTAAGACCGTTTTAGCCAGAAAACCTAAGGCCTCACGAGATAAATCCTCGGAAACCTTTCTGCTAGGGCGTTACCTGAAGTAGGGCATAACAGACAGAAGATCCCAAAAAAGGTCTTAAATCGTAGTAAACCTAGCATTTTTAGGATAAATTTGACCTTCAACCCTTGATTTTTGTAGGTAGTAGAATCAAATACATAGGGTAAGTGTTTAGCATAAAGCCCTAATAACTCCCGGATCAATCCGGCAAAGGTGTAATTTGAATAACAATTTGTTCCAAAAAGTGGGTGTTTGGCTAATCGTTGGCCTAGTGTTATTTACTGTTTTTAAACAGTTTGATAAACCTCGTACACAAGATCAGGTTACTTACTCTCAATTTATGGATGATGCCAAGGCCGGCAAAGTGAAACGTGTCGACGTTCAAGGTCGCACCATTCAGGTCACTCCTGCCGAGGGCAATAAATATTCTCTCATCTCTCCAGGTGATATCTGGATGGTAGGCGATCTCATGAAATACGGTGTCCAGGTAACTGGTAAGACCGAAGATGAACCCAATCTGTTGGTATCGGCTCTTTATTACCTCGGCCCCACATTGTTGATTATCGGTTTTTGGTTCTTCATGATGCGCCAGATGCAAGGTGGCGGTAAGGGCGGGGCATTCTCCTTTGGTAAATCCAAAGCGCGCTTAATTGATGAGAACAGTAACTCAGTGACCTTTGCAGATGTTGCAGGTTGCGATGAGGCGAAAGAGGAAGTGTTCGAGATTGTGGATTTCTTAAAAGATCCGCAGAAGTTTCAGAAACTTGGTGGCCGTATCCCTCACGGTATTCTTTTAGTGGGTCCTCCAGGTACAGGTAAGACCTTATTAGCACGTGCGATTGCCGGCGAAGCTAAAGTACCGTTTTTCTCCATCTCTGGTTCTGACTTCGTTGAGATGTTTGTGGGTGTGGGTGCAGCGCGCGTCCGCGACATGTTTGATAACGCCAAGAAGCATGCGCCATGCATTATCTTCATTGATGAGATTGATGCGGTCGGTCGTCATCGTGGTGCTGGCATGGGTGGGGGTAATGATGAGCGCGAGCAAACCCTCAATCAAATGCTGGTTGAGATGGATGGCTTTGAGACCAATAGTGGTGTGATTGTGGTTGCTGCTACTAACCGTTCGGATGTATTAGACCGCGCCTTATTACGCCCAGGCCGTTTTGATCGACAGGTACACGTTGGTCTGCCTGACATTCGGGGGCGCGAACAAATCCTACGCGTGCACATGCGCAAGGTACCTATCAGCGCTGACGTTGATCCTGCAGTCTTGGCTCGTGGTACTCCAGGGTTCTCAGGCGCAGACCTTGCTAACCTCGTTAATGAATCCTCTCTCTTTGCTGCCCGTCGCAATAAGCGTTCGGTAGATATGCAAGACTTTGAGGATGCAAAGGACAAGATTTATATGGGCCCTGAGCGCAAGTCAGCAGTCATGCGCGAAGAGGAGCGTCGTAACACGGCCTATCATGAGTCGGGTCACGCGGTTGTGGCAAAGGTATTACCTAAAGCGGATCCGGTCCACAAGGTCACGATCATGCCGCGCGGTATGGCTTTGGGAGTTACCTGGCAGTTACCCGAGTTTGATCGTGTCAATTTATACAAAGACCGCATGCTTGAAGAACTTGCCATTCTGTTTGGCGGCCGAGCTGCCGAAGAGGTCTTCTTGAGTTCGATGAGCACAGGCGCATCCAATGACTTTGAGCGTGCTACCAAAATGGCCCGCGATATGGTAACCCGCTATGGGATGAGTGATAGCTTGGGTACCATGGTGTATGTCGACACCGAACAAGACAGTATGTTTGGCAAGATGAACAACAAAACGGTTTCAGAGCTTACTCAACAAAAGGTGGATTATGAGATCCGTACCTTGATTGATAGTCAGTATGCGTTGGCTAAGAAAATTTTGGAAGAGAACCGTGATAAGGTCGAAGCCATGGTGGCTGCACTCTTAGAGTGGGAGACCATTGATGCCGAGCAAATTAATGACATCATGGCCGGCCGTCCTCCTAAGCCACCGAAGCCAGTGACGGCAACTGCCTTTGGTAATTCTGCTGGTGGCGGTACACCTGGACCTGCTGCAGGCGGGGCTCCCGCAACAGCGTAAGGATGCAAGTTCATTCATCGCCCGCGGCATGGCGCTGCGGGCGTTTTCTTTTTGAGTTCTCCAAGACCGCCCGTCCTTTGGTGATGGGTATTTTGAATGCCACCCCAGATTCATTCTCCGATGGTGGAAAGTTCTACCAACGTGATGCAGGGCTTAAGCAAGCCGAGAAAATGATTGCTGCCGGGGTAGACATTATTGATGTTGGTGGGGAGTCTACCAGACCTGGTGCAGAACCAGTTGCACTACAGGAAGAACTCGATCGCGTTTTGCCAGTAATTGAAGCACTTAAAGATTGCGGTGCGGCCCTCTCGATTGATACCTATAAACCAGAGACCATGCGAGCAGCCCTTGATTTAGGTGTCGATTGTGTTAACGATATCTGGGCGCTTCGTCAGGAGGGGGCAGTGGAGGTTGTGAAGCAATCCAACTGTGGTGTGATCCTTATGCACATGCAACGCGATCCACAAACCATGCAATTTGATCCTCATTACGATAATGTCTTGCAAGACGTACAAACATTTTTATTGGAGCGTTGCGCATTATTAGAGGAAGTGGGTATTGCTTCCGATCGCATCACCATTGATCCTGGATTTGGTTTTGGTAAGAGCTTGGAGCATAACTATCAACTCTTAGCCCAGTTTGCATTGTTCGCTGAGCATGGTTATCCAGTTTTAGCTGGCCTTTCCCGTAAATCGATGTTGGGTAAAGTAACCCATCAAGAAGTTGGAGATCGCCTGATTCCAAGCATTGCTGCAGCCATCATGGCGGTCGAGCGGGGCGCCAAAATTGTACGGACCCACGATGTGCGCGAGACCGTTGATGCCTTAAAGATCTGGCAAGCCATGCGCGAGCAAGAGCTTACAAGTTTTATAATGAAGAATGACTAAAAAATACTTTGGTACCGATGGTATTCGTGGAGAGGTTGGTGTTCCACCCATTGTTCCAGATTTCATGTTGCTCCTGAGTTATGCCGCTGGCAAAGTATTAATACGCCACGCCAAATCGAATGAA
This sequence comes from Burkholderiaceae bacterium, assembly GCA_009924985.1. Taxonomy (GTDB): domain Bacteria; phylum Pseudomonadota; class Gammaproteobacteria; order Burkholderiales; family Burkholderiaceae; genus Polynucleobacter. The sequence continues at coordinate 7,450 of RFQL01000064.1, forward strand.
CGTCAACGGGTATTGATTGGTAAAGACACGCGTGTATCGGGATACTTATTAGAGGCTGCACTGGAGTCTGGGTTCTCAGCAGCGGGCGTGGATGTCACTTTATGTGGCCCCATGCCTACCCCCGGGGTTGCCTACCTTACTAAAGCATTGCGTTTATCGGCTGGTGTGGTGATCTCTGCATCCCATAATCTCTATCAAGATAATGGTATTAAGTTCTTTACAGCTAAGGGCGATAAGTTCTCAGATTCTTTTGAACTCGAGATTGAGCAAGAGCTTGAGAACGCGATGGGCTGTGTCAGCTCCGATAAACTGGGCAAAGCCTATCGTTTAGATGATGCAGCAGGACGGTATATTGAGTTTTGTAAATCCACCTTTCCGGCTGAACACAATCTCAAAGGTTTAAAGATTGTGCTGGATTGCGCTAATGGTGCTGCTTATCACACAGCCCCTCCGGTTTTTCATGAGCTAGGAGCGGAGGTGATCGCGATTGGCGTATCACCGAACGGTCGTAACATTAATGATCAATGCGGCGCAACTGCACCCCATGCACTGATCTCAAAGGTACAAGAAGTCAGTGCCGATATTGGTATTGCCCTTGATGGTGATGCCGATCGATTGCAGATGGTGGATAGTAGTGGCCGACTCTTTAACGGTGATGAGTTGCTCTACATTTTGGCAAAAGATCGTATTGATCGTGGACAGAAGATCGGTGGAGTGGTTGGCACCCTCATGACCAATCTAGCAATTGAGAACGCTATTAAGAACCTAGGCATTGGCTTTGAACGCGCCAAGGTAGGCGATCGGTATGTCCTTGAACTTTTGCAAGCAAAGCAATGGATTATTGGTGGAGAGGGATCGGGCCACCTATTGTGCTTAGATCAGCACAGTACGGGAGATGGCACCATCGCTGCTTTACAAGTGCTTGCAGCGATGCAAGAAAAACAGAAGACCTTAAACGATTTATTGAACGGGGTTGAGATCTATCCGCAAGTACTCATTAATGTAAAAACCAAGCCGGATTACAACTGGCAGAATGACCTCAAACTCAAGACCGCCATCACGAATGCTGAACAAAGCCTCGTTGGTAAGGGTAGGGTATTAATTCGGGCATCGGGGACGGAGCCTGTACTTCGTGTCATGGTCGAGGCCAATGAGGCAAACCTAGCGCAGCAAACTGCCGGGGCGATTGCAGGGCAAGTGAACGTACATTAATTGCCCCAGTCGGTGTCTACCTCATGTTGTTGTGAGTCAATATCGCATTTGATCTTACGGTTTACCAAGTATTGCCAAATGAGGCGGTCTTTTTCATGATTATCGATATCATAATGATGGAAATGCTCCTCTAATTCTTTAATTTGATCATTGGGGTTGATTGCCATATCAATATCTCCAAGATAGCTTGACCATTAGGTTTTGGTCCTGTCCGAGACCATTGCGTGGTAATAGTAAATTTATGAATACCTATTTTGGCAAAAGTGCATGACAGCACTATGTCAGTTTTATGTCAGGCTATCAAAGTGTCATATTTAAGTCATGGGCATCTTGTAACTTGGTAGGCTCTAAGGAGCAAATCATGAGTCAAAATCAAGACGATCTATCACAATGGTACAAAAGGGCCCAAGATGAGATTTTGGATGATCTCGATGAAGAATTAGAGCTTGAGCTTGATGATCAGCGCTTAGGGGATGACTCGAGTTCATTAACGGCAATCAATCGGCAGTTTTATTTCAAAGAATTATTTCGTCTCCAAAAAGAACTCATTAAGTTACAGGACTGGGTGGTCACCCAAAATCTCAAGGTAGTTGTTCTCTTTGAAGGTCGCGATTCAGCGGGAAAAGGGGGTGCGATTAAGCGTATAACCCAACGATTAAATCCTCGCGTATGCCGAGTAGTTGCCCTATCAGCTCCATCAGAGCGAGAGAAAACCCAGTGGTACTTTCAACGCTATATTGCCCATTTACCCGCTGCTGGAGAAATCGTATTATTCGATCGCAGTTGGTATAACCGAGCAGGTGTTGAGCGAGTGATGGGTTTTTGCTCCGATGATGAGTATCAAGAATTTTTACAGACTGTTCCAGAGTTTGAAAAAATGATTATTCGGTCGGGAGTCATTCTCATTAAGTACTGGTTCTCGATTTCGGATGAGGAACAGTACAACCGCTTTACACAACATCAATGATCCTCTTAAGCAATGGAAATTAAGTCCGATGGATTTAGAGTCTCGCCGACGTTGGGAGCAGTACACCAAAGCAAAAGAAATGATGCTTGAAAAAACACATATTTCTGGAGCCCCTTGGTGGGTCGTTGCAGCGAATGATAAAAAGCGTGCTCGCTTAAACTGTATTCATCATTTACTTGCTCAGATTCCGTATGGGGAGATTGAGCATCCCCACATTACGCTACCTGAACGGGTTCATAACCCAGACTATATTCGCGGTCCTGTCCCCCGCGAAATGTATGTTCCTGAAATTTATTAATCACTAATCAATTGGTACACCATGAACGAATTTGA
>RFQL01000065.1 GCA_009924985.1 Burkholderiaceae bacterium
TGTAGGAAATTTCCTACAGATAGGGGTTTAACAAGGATCTCTATGAAATCCAGGGCCCTTTAAAAGCTTATTTAGGAAAAGCCCTTGAAATCCTTTGGTTAAGACCTATATAATCAGCACTCTCTACATAAGAGTGCTAATAAGTGATAAATGTTTATATCTAAAAAGAAAATAAACATATAAATCATGATCTTAGCAATTTGTGCAGAGATTATAAACCATGCATTTAGGTCATTTTAATTAGTTAACACTTACTAACATAGGAGAAGGAATGAATCTGCGTCCTTTACACGATCGCGTAATCATAAAGCGTCTAGATCAAGAAACAAAAACCGCCTCTGGGATTGTTATTCCAGACAATGCTGCTGAAAAACCAGATCAGGGAGAGGTATTAGCAGTTGGCCCCGGAAAGCGTGACGACAGCGGTAAGTTAAATCCCCCGGATATCAAGGTTGGAGAGCGCGTTCTCTTTGGAAAATATGCGGGTCAAACCGTAAAAGTCGACGGTGATGAGCTTCTCGTAATGCGCGAAGAAGACATCATGGCTGTTGTTCAGAAGTAATTCAGTCTTAAGAAAGGAATTTAATCATGGCAGCAAAAGATGTAGTGTTTGGCGATAACGCCCGCGTCAAAATGGTTGAGGGTGTCAACATCCTTGCAAACGCAGTAAAAGTTACATTGGGACCTAAAGGTCGTAATGTGGTTATTGAGCGCTCTTTTGGTGGTCCAACAATCACCAAGGACGGCGTTACAGTTGCAAAAGAAATTGAACTGAAAGACAGGCTTCAGAATATGGGCGCTCAAATGGTTAAAGAAGTTGCTTCGAAGACCGCTGACATTGCTGGTGATGGAACAACAACCGCGACCGTATTAGCCCAATCGATTGTGCGTGAAGGTATGAAATACGTTGTTGCCGGTCATAATCCAATGGATCTCAAGCGCGGTATTGATAAGGCAGTCAGCGCAGCCATTGAAGAGCTTAAGAAGATTAGCAAGCCTTGCACTACCACCAAAGAAATTGCCCAAGTTGGCTCAATCTCAGCAAACAGCGATGAAAGTATTGGCAAACGTATTGCTGAAGCGATGGAGAAGGTCGGTAAAGAAGGCGTAATCACAGTAGAAGATGGTAAGTCTTTAGAAGACGAGCTGGAAGTAGTAGAGGGTATGCAGTTTGATCGCGGATATCTTTCCCCATACTTCATTAATCAGCCTGAGAAGCAAACAGTCGTTTTAGAAACTCCATACATTCTGCTGTTTGATAAGAAGGTCAGCAACATTCGTGACCTCTTGCCAGTATTGGAGCAAGTTGCAAAATCCGGACGCCCACTAATGATTATTGCAGAAGATGTTGAGGGCGAAGCATTGGCTACTTTGGTTGTAAACAATATTCGCGGGATTCTGAAAACCTGTGCTGTGAAAGCCCCTGGTTTTGGCGATCGTCGTAAGGCCATGTTGGAAGACATCGCCATATTGACCGGTGGTCAAGTGATTGCTGAGGAAGTTGGTCTAACACTCGAGAAAACCACTCTTGAGCACCTTGGACAAGCAAAGCGCGTTGAGATTGGCAAGGAAAACACCATCATTATTGATGGATCTGGTGACAGCAAAACGATCGAAGCACGTGTCAAAAACATTCGTGTGCAGATTGAAGAGGCAACCAGCGACTATGATCGCGAGAAGTTACAAGAGCGAGTTGCTAAATTAGCTGGCGGAGTTGCTGTTATCCGCGTAGGCGCTGCAACAGAAGTCGAGATGAAAGAGAAAAAAGCGCGTGTCGATGATGCCTTGCATGCAACTCGTGCAGCGGTTGAAGAAGGCATTGTTCCTGGCGGCGGCGTCGCTTTAATTCGTGCAAAGCAAGGCATTATTGGCCTGAAAGGCGATAACGCTGATCAAAATGCAGGAATTAGCATCGTATTGCGTGCGATGGAGGAGCCCCTCCGCATCATCGTTTCAAACGCAGGTGATGAGGCAAGCGTGGTAGTAAATGCTGTTGCTGCAGGTAAAGGTAACCACGGTTACAACGCTGCAAGCGGTGAGTATGGCGATCTAGTAGCTCAGGGTGTTATCGATCCTACTAAGGTTACTAAGACGGCATTGGTAAATGCTGCATCTGTAGCCGCGCTCTTGTTAACTACCGATTGCGCTATTTCAGAGAGTCCAAAAGATGACTCTGCAGGCGGCGGTATGCCAGGCGGTATGGGTGGCATGGGTGGTATGGGTGGTATGGATGGAATGATGTAATCCCACCAGTCCAAAAACTAAGGGCAGCTATGGCTGCCCTTTTTTTATTCACATAAAAGATTTTTTGTGAAATACTGAAACGTATCTGAACTAGGACCATTCTTTTTGAAAAAACTATTCATTACTCTGTTGGTTACAAGTTTTATTGGATGCGCACAAGTTAAAAAAGAGCCGATAAAAGAATCAATAGTCGAGCAAAAGACTATGGTGGTTGGCGACCAATACTGGACGCTTGATTTCACTTATTTTTATAAAGGTAAAGAGACTGAGACAGTTATCTTGCAGTATGAGCATCGCAGAGATTGTTTTGAGGCAATGTTCAAGATGAAAAAAGAAGCCAATCAGAAACCAAATCAAAGCGGCGGGGGCTACTGTAAAAAATTATTTGTTGACGGGCAAGAGAAAACCGATAAAGATCAATTGGGCTTCCGTTAAAAAAACAGGGTAGATGGCTACCCTGTTTTGTTTGATCGCTTAATTCATTAATCGACTGCTTTGACCATGTCTTCAACAACTTTCTTCGCATCACCAAAGACCATCATCGTTTTGTCTAAGTAGAAGAGTTCATTGTCGAGGCCAGCATAGCCTGCTGCCATGGAGCGCTTGTTGACAATAATAGTTTTAGCTTTGAATGCCTCTAAGATTGGCATACCAAAGATGGGGCTGCCAGGAGTGCGTGCCGCTGGGTTAACCACGTCGTTTGCACCAAGTACTAAGACCACATCAGCTTGGCCAAAATCACTATTAATATCTTCCATCTCAAATACTTGGTCATAGGGCACTTCAGCTTCTGCCAAGAGAACGTTCATATGCCCAGGCATACGACCTGCAACAGGGTGGATCGCATATTTAACAGTGACCCCATGATGAATTAACTTCTCGGTTAATTCTTTCAGCGCATGTTGCGCACGGGCTACCGCTAGACCATAACCCGGAACAATAATGACAGTATCTGCATTGGTCATTAAGAAGGCAGCATCTTCTGCTGAACCCGTTTTGTAGTTCTTGGGACCACTATCTTCTCCACCGACAGCAGCTTCAGCGCCAAAGCCCCCCAGTAATACCGCGACAATCGAGCGATTCATGGCCTTACACATGATGTAAGATAAGATCGCGCCCGAAGAGCCAACGCAGGCACCGGCAATAATTAAGACAGGGTTATTTAAAGTGAAACCGATACCAGCAGCAGCCCAACCTGAATAGCTATTGAGCATCGATACAACTACTGGCATATCTGCGCCGCCAATTGGAATGATTAGGGTGACACCGAGGACTAGGGCTATTGCACACATGACCAAGAAGGCTGCATGGCTTCCAGTCAAGAAGTATGCAAAACCGGCGGCAACCATCAAGATAGCCATAATCAGATTCAGTAAATGCTGACCAGAAAAGCTAACAGGCTTACCGCTAACTTTGCCAGATAGTTTTCCAAAGGCAATAATCGAGGCGGTAAAGGTAATCGCGCCAATGAAGGCTCCAATGAATAACTCAATTTTCTGAGCACCAGAGTGGTCTTGGGCTGGATTAAACACTGCTGCAATCGCAATCAATACCGCTGATAGACCAACGAAAGAGTGCATCAAAGCGACGAGCTCTGGCATTTTGGTCATTTGGACACGTTTTGCAGCAATGGAGCCAATGATGGCGCCGGCCACAATGGCAACACCAATTAACCAATAGACTGGTTTAAAGCTCGGAATTAAAAAAGTGGTAACGACCGCTAAGGCCATACCAATCATGCCGTAGGTATTGCCCTGGCGTGAAGTGGTTGGAGACGATAGACCTTTCAGTGCCAAGATAAAGAGCACCGAACAGACTAGATAGGAAAGGGCTGTGATATTTAACATGATTAGATCTCTTCTTAGTTACCAGCCGCTTCGTTCTTGGGAGCCTTTTTCTTGAACATCTCAAGCATGCGTCGCGTCACCATAAAGCCACCAAATATATTGATCGAAGCAAGAAATACAGCAAGAGCGCCAATAAGGCTTGTTAGGGTGATCTCGTCACCATTAATAATCTCGGTTTGCAAAAGAGCGCCCACGATGATGATTCCGGAAATGGCATTGGTTACTGCCATAAGCGGTGTATGCAATGCAGGGGTAACGTTCCAAACTACGTGATAACCAACAAAGATAGCTAATACGGTAATGTTTTGAACAGTCAATAGGCTTTGAATAGCAGCAGCATCCATTTTGGTTCCTTCAGAAATTAATTGGTGCGAATGGCTTGTCCATCACGACACATCAGGCAAGCGGCAACGATGTCATCATCTGCAGCAGCAGGTATTGCCAACTGCGCTTCTTTATTAATGATGAGCTTCATAAAATCAAGCAAGTTACGGGCATACAAGGCAGATGCATCAGCAGCCACCATGCTGGGAAGGTTGGTGAAACCTACAATCTTTACGCCATGGTGATTCACAATTTTATCCGCTTGAGTGAGGGGGCAATTACCAGAACCGTTCTCTCCTCGACCAGCGGCAATGTCGATCACCACAGAACCAGGCTTCATTTTGCTGACCGTATCGCTATGCAATAAGACCGGAGGCTTACGGCCAGGGATTAATGCGGTCGTAATCACGATATCCGCTTGGATCGCTCGTTCGGCTACAAGGGCCGCTTGACGTTTCATCCAGGCCTCCGGCATTGGGCGTGCATAACCACCGACACCTTGGGCAATCTCACGCTCTTCATCGGTCTCATAGGGAACATCCACAAACTTAGCCCCAAGAGACTCAATTTGCTCCTTAGCAGCAGGACGCACATCGGAAGCTTCAATGACGGAGCCCAAACGCTTTGCAGTGGCAATCGCTTGTAAACCAGCAACCCCGGCGCCCAAAATGAGTACGCGCGCTGCTTTGACGGTACCTGCAGCGGTCATTAGCATCGGCATAAAGCGTTGATATTCATTGGTAGCAACCATCACTGCTTTATAGCCTGCAATGTTGGCTTGGGAAGAGAGAACGTCCATGCTCTGTGCACGGGTAGTTCGTGGCGCCGCTTCTAGGGCAAAGGCTGTGATACCTTGGCTTGCCATGGCTTGGATGCCGGCATTGTCAAACGGATCCAGCATGCCTAATAAGACAGCGCCCGATTTCATTTGCTTTAGTTCAGCAGATTCTGGCGCACGAACTTTTAGAACAATCTCAGATCCTAAAGCATCGGCAGCAGAGCCAATGCTCGCGCCTACGGCCTCATAGGCGGCATCGGGTTGGCTAGCACCCACGCCAGCACCCGCCTGAATTAAGACCTGATGGCCTTGGCTAATTAATTTTTTGACAGTTTCGGGGGTTGCGGCAACACGGGTTTCCCCAGCCCTCGTTTCCAGCGGCACTCCAATGCGCATGGCTAATCTCCAGAAGCAACGATTTCTAAAAAAGGATCTATTTTCATAAATAAGCCATGCCTTGTGAGCTAGCCTGCCCAGTCTCCTGTATGTCCCTTTGGCCAGACTATGACCGAGACTTTTACAATATGAGCGTGAATCAATTATTCTTATTTTCGCACTTTTTTAATGGTTAGCCCTAATATCCAAAGCCCCGTCCCCCAAAGCCCTACCAGTAAGGCTTTGGGCCATAACTCTGCCGCGCAGAAGGTAGTGGTGGGGATGTCTGGCGGGGTGGACTCTTCGATAGCGGCATGGCTTCTTAAGCAACAGGGCTATGAGGTCGTAGGCCTTTTTATGAAGAACTGGGAAGACGACGATAGCGAGGAATACTGCTCTGCTCGTCAAGATTGGTTAGATGTGGTCTCGGTTGCTGATATCTTGGGTATTGACGTGGAGGCGGTTAATTTTGCTGCCGAATACCGTGAGCGGGTGTTTTCTGACTTTCTAAGAGAGTATGCTGCCGGCCGCACCCCAAATCCAGATGTACTCTGCAATGCTGAAATTAAGTTCAAGGCATTTTTGGACCACGCTATCAACTTAGGTGCTAATTTGATTGCGACAGGGCACTATGCGCGTGTTCAACACCATGATCAGGAAGTGCAGTTGTTAAAAGCAGTTGATGCCACTAAGGATCAAAGCTATTTTTTACATCGACTAACTCAAACGCAGCTATCCAAAGTGTTATTTCCTCTTGGCGAGATCACCAAAAAAGAGGTGCGACAAATCGCCACAGATCTTGGTTTACCAAATGCTCGTAAAAAAGATTCCACTGGCATTTGTTTTATTGGAGAGCGCCCCTTCCGAGAGTTTCTAAATCGCTACTTACCAAAAGTGCCCGGCCCGATCAAAAGTGTCGATGGCAAGGTGTTGGGTGAGCATATGGGCTTAGCTTTTTTTACCCTAGGTCAGCGCAAAGGGATCGGGCTTGGCGGCAGTCAAGACGGAACTGGTGATGCATGGTATGTGGCTCGTAAAGATATTTCTACCAATACCTTGTATGTTGCCCAAGGGCACGATCATCCTTGGTTATTGAGCGATACCTTATCGGCAATGGATACATCGTGGGTGGCGGGGTACGAACCCAAATTAGGACAATACAGCGCCAAAACACGCTACCGACAAGAGGATGCTGCTTGTACGATCACTGCCGAGCAAAATAGTTCATTTGAGCTACGTTTTGAGAGTCCCCAATGGGCAGTAACACCAGGACAATCTGCCGTTCTTTATGAAGGCGAACGCTGCCTTGGCGGTGGGATTATTACTCGCTAAGATTAAGCTGCTGGCGGGACTGTTTGCGCAAAAGAAGGACGCTCGGAAAGCCGCTCATAGAGCCCTCGTAGATTAGGGTATTGCGTTTTCCAATCGATGTCAGTAAAACGTAGCTCAAACCAACCCAATGTGCAGCCGACTGCAATATCCGCCAAACTAAATTGGTTGCCATGGCACCACTTCGCATCACCCAGTCCTTTGGCGATAGTTTTGAAGCCATGATCAACCTTCTCCATTTGCCGATCTAACCACTTGGTACTTTGTTCGGCTGGATTGTGGAAGGTTTTTTCTAGGCGAACCAAAATACCAGCGTCCGTTACACCATCAGCCAGGGCTTCCCAAGTTTTAACGGCAGCGCGTTCACGACCCGTTGCCGGGATGAGCTTACCAACTGGACTAAGGGTGTCGATGTACTCTGCAATCACGCGGGAGTCAAACATTGCACCACCATCATCCATCACTAGGCAAGGAACTTTACCCAGTGGGTTGAAGTCAGTAATGGTTGTTGAAGCATCCCAGACGTTATCCAGCACTAGTTCAGCATCTATTTTCTTTTCAGATAGCATGATCCGTACTTTACGGACATAGGGGCTAGTGAGGGAACCAATAATTTTCATAGAGTGGCAGTATAGCAATCAATCGGCCATACGCGCCTTGCGGGAATCACTAAAAACACCTGACTGGGCGTTTGTTACTAATGGCTTCATAAACCCATTAAAATCAAGATTCCATCACTTTGTAATGAGTCGACCTTGACCAAACTATCTCCACTGTCTGCCCTCTCACCCCTGGATGGCCGATACGCCACGAAGCTCGATGCGCTGCGCCCTTGGTTATCTGAGGCAGCATTTATGCAACAGCGTATCGTCGTTGAAATTCAGTGGTTACTAGCATTAAGTGAAGCAAAGCTCGCTAACATTCCTGGTATTGATGCAACTGATAAAACGTTTTTATTAAAACTAGCTGAGGATTTCTCGGAAGCTGATGCGGAGCGCATTAAAGCGATTGAAGCTGTTACTAACCACGATGTAAAAGCAGTGGAGTATTGGTTAAAGGAGAAGGTTGCAAAGCGCCCTAAATTACTCAAAGCTAGCGAGTTCATCCATTTTGCTTGCACGTCTGAAGATATTAATAACACTGCGCATGGGTTAATGATGCGTGGTGCACGCGATCAAGTCTTATTGCCACAGCTAAAGAATATTCTTAAAGCACTAAATACCCTAGCAGTGAAGCATGCCAAACTGCCAATGCTCTCAAGAACCCATGGACAACCTGCGTCTCCAACCACATTAGGAAAAGAGATTGCTAATATGGCTAAACGCTTAGAGTTAGCCATTAAAAAAATTGCAAGTATTGCTTTTTTAGGAAAGATGAATGGCGCTGTCGGTAATTACAATGCCCATTTGGCGGCTTACCCCAATGTTGATTGGGAAAAATTCTCGAAGCAGGTGGTTGAGAAACGCTTGGGTTTGCAATTTAACCCTTACACCATCCAGATTGAGCCGCACGATGGCATGGCCGAGTTATTTGATGCAATTGCACGGACGAATACGATCCTCTTAGATATGGATCGTGATTTCTGGGCTTATATCTCACTGGGGTACTTCAAACAAAAAACTAAAGCAGGTGAGATTGGCTCCTCCACCATGCCTCATAAAGTAAACCCAATTGATTTTGAGAACTCCGAGGGTAATCTTGGCATCGCAAATGCCTTGTTACGTCATTTAGCAGAAAAATTACCCATCTCGCGCTGGCAGCGTGATCTAACGGATTCCACTGTATTGCGTAATCTGGGCCCTGCCTTTGGCCACAGCGTACTAGCGTATGACAGTGCCTTGCGCGGACTTACCAAATTGGAGGTGAATGAGACTGCAATTAGTGCTGATTTAGATGATTGCTGGGAGGTATTGGCAGAGCCTGTACAAACAGTCATGCGCCGCTACGGCATTGAGAACCCTTATGAGCAATTAAAAGAACTTACGCGCGGCAAAGGGATTACTCGCGATGGCTTGCATCGTTTTATTAAGTCTCTGGCAATACCTGAGCTTGAGAAGAAGCGCTTGCTCAAAATGACCCCAAGCTCTTATGTTGGCAAAGCAGTTGAGTTAGCCTCGCGTTTAAAGTAATTTAATCTTTTGAGCGCTTCATCTAGTCAGGCAGCAAAATTTCCATTAGCCCTCTACTTTGTTTATGAGGCGCTTTGGCATGTTCTGATCCCCTTTGTACTTTTACGTCTTCTCTGGCGCAGTCGCAAAAATAGCGATTATTTAAAACACGTTCGAGAGCGTTTTGGGTTTTATGGCACTAAACCCTCTTTGCGCAAGGCTGTATTGATTCATGCGGTATCGGTAGGGGAGACCCGAGCTACACAGGCACTAGTCGAGTCTTTGTTAAAAGAGGGCCAGTCAATCCTGTTGACCCATATGACCCCAACAGGCCGCAAAACGGGGGCAGATTTATACCGCAAGGCAATTGCATCGGGTCAATTACAGCAAGCTTATTTACCTTATGACATTTGTTGGGCGATTGAGGCATTCTTAAAACACTACCGCCCACAGCTTGGACTTTTTATGGAGACCGAGGCATGGCCGGGATTTGTGTTTCGGACCAAGCAGCTTAGCGTTCCCTTATTTTTAATTAATGCCCGTTTATCCGGTCGGAGTTTTAAGCGCGTTCAGCACTTTGGTTCTGCAGGCAGATCCCTCTTCCAATCCTTTGCAGGCATCTTGGCGCAATCTGAGCCAGATGCAAAACGTTACGGTGTCAACGATGTCATCGTTACCGGTAATATGAAATTTGATGTGCCTGAGGAAGCTGCAAATCAATCTCTAGGAAAGCAGTGGAAGAGGGTTCTGAGAGAACAGGAACGTTTAGTAGTGTGTGCAGCTAGTACGCGTGCAGGCGAAGAACTCATCATGATTGACGCATGGAAGAAACTTCTTTCTGAATTCGGTTCTGAGATAAAGCCCTTGTTAATAGTAGTTCCTCGCCACCCCGAGCGCTTTATAGAAGTCGCTGATTTACTGCATCAATCGACCCTATCATTTGAGCGACGTTCG
>RFQL01000066.1 GCA_009924985.1 Burkholderiaceae bacterium
TGCTCATGCCCATGCGGAAGGCATCGCCGACATACCAGATCCGGTCCGGGCCTGGATCACCAATCTCCTGAATGATATCTTCCAGATCGGTGGATTTTTCATCAAGGCCGTCTACACCAACCTCTAAACCACGCAGTGCTTTTTGGAAAGATTCTTGGAAGGTACGACCGATTGCCATAACCTCACCGACAGACTTGTTGTTAAGCGCGGATCAGCTTCACGGAACTTCTCAAATGCAAAGCGTGGAATCTTCGTGACCACATAATCAATGCTGGGCTCAAACGATGCTGGTGTGGCACCACCCGTAATATCATTTTGTAATTCATCTAAGGTGTAACCCACTGCCGCAGCCACCTTCGCAATTGGGAAGCCTGTTGCCTTGGATGCCAATGCTGATGAACGCGAGACCCGTGGGTTCATCTCAATCACGATCATGCGACCATCTACTGGATTAATCGAGAACTGCACGTTTGAACCACCCGTGTCCACCCCAATCTCGCGCAATACCGCAATCGATGCGTTCCGCATGATTTGATACTCTTTATCGGTGAGTGTTTGTGCAGGCGCAACCGTAATCGAGTCGCCCGTATGCACGCCCATGGGATCTAAGTTCTCAATCGAGCAAACGATGATGCAGTTATCAGCACGATCACGCACCACTTCCATCTCAAACTCTTTCCAACCCAAGAGTGATTCTTCAATCAATAGCTCATGGGTGGGCGACAAATCAAGGCCGCGTTTACAAATCTCTTCAAACTCTTCACGGTTGTACGCAATGCCACCGCCGGAGCCACCCATCGTGAACGATGGCCGAATCACTACCGGAAAGCCTGAGCTACCAGTCTCTATTTGAATGCGTTGCTGAACGGTCAGCGCCTCTTCCATCGAATGCGCAATACCAGACTTTGCAGAGCCCAAACCAATCTTGGTCATGGCATCTTTAAACTTCTGGCGATCTTCTGCTTTATCAATTGCTTCAGGCGATGCGCCGATTAACTCGCAACAGTATTTTTTAAGAACACCATGGCGATGCAAATCAAGGGCGCAGTTCAATGCCGTTTGACCACCCATGGTCGGTAATATGGCATCGGGTTTCTCGGTTGCAATAATGCGCTCGACCACTTCCCAAGTAATCGGCTCAATATAAGTGACATCCGCCATCTCTGGGTCGGTCATGATAGTGGCCGGATTACTGTTCACTAAAATGACACGGTAGCCCTCTTCCCGCAACGCTTTACAGGCTTGTGCACCCGAGTAATCAAACTCACAGGCCTGACCAATCACAATCGGTCCTGCCCCAATAATTAGGATGCTCTGAATATCAGTCCGCTTTGGCATTATTGAGCTCCTTTGCCAACGGCATTCATTAAATGCATGAAGCGATCGAATAAGTAAGCGATGTCATGAGGCCCAGGTGATGCCTCCGGATGACCCTGGAAACAAAATGCCGGTTTATCTTTCCAAGCCAAGCCTTGTAGCGAGCCATCAAATAAAGAAACATGGGTAACCCGCAAATCACTTGGCAAGGTTTTGGCATCCACTGCAAATCCGTGGTTTTGGGAAGTGATGGCAACACGGCCGCTATCCAAGTCTTTGACTGGATGATTGGCGCCATGGTGACCAAACTTCATTTTTAATGTCTTCGCGCCTGCGGCTAAACCCATAATCTGATGACCTAAGCAAATGCCAAAGGTTGGAATGTTCTTGGAAATAATGCTTTGTGCTGCACTAATTGCGTAGTCGCAGGGCTCTGGGTCGCCAGGGCCATTGGATAAAAAAACTCCATCGGGTTTTAAGGCAAGCACTTCTGCAACCGGCGTCTTGGCAGGCACTACCGTTAAAGCACAACCCCGCTGCGCCAGCATGCGCAAGATGTTGCGCTTCACACCGAAATCATAAGCAACCACGCGTTTACTTGGGTTCTTCATCACTGAGTACCCAGGCTTACCATTCTCACTAAACAACTGCCACTCACCCTCTTGCCACTGATAGGGCTTTTGTGTTGTCACAACTTGGGCTAGATCGAGTCCTGCCATTCCTGAAAAAGATTGAGCAAGCGCTAAAGCACGCTTTGTAATTTGCTGTATATCGTCTCCGATTTGACCAGCGACAATTGCGCCCGATTGCGCGCCCCGATCACGCAAAATCCGAGTGAGTTTACGGGTATCAATGCCAGCAATACCGGGCACCTTGGCTTCACGTAAATAATGATCCAAACTATCTTGAGAACGGAAGTTAGAAACACGTGCGGAGAGGTCTTTGATGATCAAGCCTGCGGCATACACTTGACTGGACTCCGCATCTTCAGCATTGACACCAACATTACCAATGTGCGGATAGGTCAAGGTGACCAATTGTCTGGCGTAGCTAGGATCTGTAATGATCTCTTGATAACCGGTCAACGCCGTATTGAAGACCACCTCGCCACTGGTTTCACCGGGAGCACCAATACTTTGACCAGAAAAGACAGAACCATCTGCGAGAGCTAAAACCGCTGGGGGAAAAGAAGGAAGCAAGGGCGACATCTCCAATACCCTGTTGCCGTCCAACACTTTTTGCCCCAAAAGACATACCCGAGGCTAAATTGCGGGGAGGTAAGTGTCTTTAAGCGCTAGGGCAAATATATTAGTTACTGATCAGCGTAATGATACCAGTTCCTCAACGAGGACTCGGCAAAAAGACTGGTATCAACTACATCAACACCCTAAAAGCCAGCCTCTATCTACTTCCCAATCACTTGCTTAATTTGTGCCAAGACCGACTGATCTTCCATCGTACTAATATCACCAGGATCACGCCCTTCTGCTACGGCTTGCAATGCACGGCGCACGATCTTGCCAGAGCGTGTTTTAGGTAATGCACTCACTAAATAGACTCGTGCTGGTCTAGCAACGGCTCCCAGTTGTGAGTCCACGGTCTTCATCACCTCAGCCTCCATATTGGCTGTCTTAGCAGGGTCTTTCGCAATCACAAATGCAATTGCCACTTGGCCCTTTAACTGATCTTCAACACCAACTACTCCTACTTCTGCTACATTGGCGTGACTTGAGATGCTTTCCTCGATCTCACGCGTTCCAAGACGATGGCCCGCGACATTGATCACGTCATCGGTGCGCCCCAAGATAAAGAAATATCCATCTTTATCTTTAATCGCCCAATCGAATGTGGAGTAAACCATCTTTCCTGGAACCGTTTCCCAATAGGTCTTTACATAACGGTGATCATCCCCCCAGACCGTTTGCATGCATCCTGGTGGCAGTGGCCCCTCGATCGTAATTACGCCTTTTTGATCGGGACCAAGCTCTGCTCCGGTTGTCTCATCCAATAACTTCATGTCGTAGCCGTACACCGGCACACCAGGTGAGCCAAATTTATGCGGCATCACCTCAACGCCTCGCTGAATGGCCAAAATAGGCCAGCCGGTTTCCGTTTGCCAATAGTTATCCACCACAGGCTTCTTGAGTGCGTCTTGAATCCATGATGCGGTGGGCTCATCCAAGGGCTCGCCTGCTAAGAACAAAGTACGCAGTGTCGATAAGTTGTACTTACTTAAGAAAGCAGGATCTTGTTTCTTGAGCACCCGCACTGCCGTCGGTGCGGAGAACATCACCGAGACCTTGTACTTTTCGACCAAACTCCACCAAATGCCCGCATCGGGTCGCAAGGGTGTGCCCTCATACATGATCGTGGCCATCCCATTAATAAGCGGACCATAAATAATGTAGCTATGACCCACTACCCAACCGATATCGGATGTCGTGAACATCGTCTCGCCGGGATTGCCACCAAAAATTAAGCGCATTGAGCTTGCTAAGGCCACGGCATAGCCGCCGGTATCGCGTTGCACGCCCTTCGGTTTACCCGTCGTACCCGAGGTGTACAAAATGTAGGAGGGATGGGTAGCATCGACCCACTCCACCGCCACCTTCGTGTTGAGATGTTTATCCCGCTCGCTCGCGTAATCCAAATCGCGATTAGCGACCGTGGTGTATTCACTAAGACCTCGGTTCACAATCAAGACTTTGTCAGGCTTAAAACTTGCTAAATTAATTGCCTCATCTAAGAGTGGCTTATAGGGAACCGCTTTGCCGCCGCGTATCCCCGCCTCGGCCGTAATAATCATTTTGGGTTTGGCATCCTCAATGCGTGAAGCTAGGCTATGCGATGCAAAGCCTCCAAAGACCACCGAATGAATTGCGCCAATGCGCGCACAAGCCAACATCGCAAAACACGCTTCTGCAATCATCGGCATATAAATTAAGACACGATCACTCTTTTTAACGCTATTGGACTGCAAAATACCGGCCATACGATTAACTTCAGCATGCAATTCCTCAAAGGTATAAGCACGCTCTTGTTCGGTCTCGGTAGATACCGCAACGAGTGCGATCTGCTTAGCACGATCTTTTAAATGTCGATCTACTGCGTTATGACAAAGATTGGTTTGCCCACCCACGAACCATTTAGCAAACGGTGGTTTGGAGTAATCCAAAACCTGCTCAAAAGGCTTATGCCAATCGATTAATTTGGCTTGTTCAGTCCAAAATCCCTTTGGATCTTTAACCGATTGCTCATGAAATGATTTGTAATTTGTGCTCATCCTACATTCCTCTTGAAACAACGTGGATTAATAATCGTATGACTAGGGTGTAGTTTTAACATCGGCACTTACACCTGAACCCGATCCACTTCCTGTTTTCGCTGATTTTGGGGCATTTGTCGATGGGGATTTTTGCTGAGTACTCGCGGTCTTTGGTTTAGCAGTGCTAGCCTTCGTGCTATTGCCCTGACTGGGCTTAGCGGTTTTTGGTTTTGGAGGTGTAGTTTTATCTAGCTTTAACTGGCCATGCTCTGCTACATGCATTGGAATATCCGAGTCTTTTCCTGGGGGTTTCGGGATCAAAATCGTTGAGCCCGCCCGAATCCGCATTCCTCGCGGTATGTTATTGACATCGCGGATCACCTGCGAATTGAGCTCAAGGCGAGTAGCTAATTGCTCCGGGGTCTCACTCTTGGTGACGGTTAAGGCGGTCCACGAAGACAGGGGCTTGCTATAGCTAGCCAAGTTCATCTGAAATAGTTCAGCACGAGTAAATGGCAAAAGCATTTGTTGATCGGTGGCTCCCAAAATAACAGGCTTATTAAATGCAGGATTAAGGTTTCTGAAATCCGCTAAGGACATCTCTGCCAATTGTGCGGCCACCTCCACATCAATGTCACGGGTCACATCAATCGCCACAAAATAAGGATGGTTCTCAAGCTCAGGCAAAACGATGCCGTATGCAGCAGGATCGTTCACAATATTTTTATATGCCATTAACTTTGGAACATACTCGCGCGTTTCTCTGGGCATTGTTAAGCTCCGGTAGTCAGTGGGCTTACGTTGCGCTTGGTTACGTTTAATGGCTTTGGCAACATTACCTTCACCCCAGTTATACGCCGCCAGTGCCAACTGCCAGTCTCCAAACTGGTTATACAAACGTTGTAAATAATCAAGCGCTGCATTAGTCGATTGAATAACATCACGCCGCTCGTCCCGAAACACATTTTGGGTTAACTTGAAATCCTTACCAGTCCTCGGCATAAACTGCCAAATTCCCATCGCCTTAGCAGTTGATTTAGCCTCTGGATTAAATGCACTTTCAACAAAAGGTAATAGCGCTAACTCACTTGGCATCTTGCGACGATTGACTTCTTCGACAATATAAAAGAGATACCGCGAGGAACGCGCCATCGAACGATCAAGATAATCGGGCCGCGCTGTTAGCCAGCGGGTTTGCTGAAGGACGAGAGGACTATCCAACTCCGGTAGCTGAAAGCCTTGGCGAATATGGATCCATAAATTATTCGAGGGCGCCATCACGCTACTAACTGACTGCTTACTCAAATCAACGCGAGGTGCCTGAGCCGCACGTGGATCGCGCTTGCTATCAGCACTGGGAGACCACTCATTAGTAGTAGTAATAGTAGTAGTCGTAGCGCAAGCGCTGAGTAGCAAAACTAGCGCACTGCTCACAATCCTTAGAGTGCGAATGATGCACATCTTAGAAACGATCCTTCCAAGCACGCACTACCGCCAAAACCTCTGCTGAGGTGTTCAGTTTTTTACCAATCGTATTTTCTGCAACAACGATGACGGGTTCTTGGTCACAGCGCATAAATGGATTGACGCGGCGCTCGTGGCCAATGGTTGTTGGAACTGTGGACTGATTATTCTGCCGAAGATCATGAGCAGTTTTAGCCCATTGTTGCAAATCGTGATTATTGGGCTCCACTGCCAGTGCAAACCGAATATTGGATAAGGTGTACTCGTGGGTGCAATACACCAAAGTATCTGTAGGTAAGTTTAGGAACTTTGATAAAGAAGATGACATTTGGCTGGGGGTACCCTCAAATAGACGCCCACAACCAGAGGCAAATAAAGTATCCCCACAAAAGAGTTTTGGGCTCTGATCGGGGTTATGGGCCACATCGGCCACATAGGCAATATGACCCAGAGTATGGCCAGGAACCTCAAGCACACCAAGGGAGATTGCGGGTTTGGCAATCTCCACCCGATCCCCCTCAAATAAGGCATGAGTTCGCTCAGGGATATCTTCTGCAGCAGGGCCATAGATCGGAAACGATAGTCCTTGAGAATGCCCCCACGTCAGCAAATCCTTTAAACCGCCGATATGGTCAGCGTGATAATGAGTGATTAGAATGCCAGTAAGCTGCAGGTGTTCTTGCTGGAGATAATGAATGGCTGGTTTAGCGTCTCCTGGATCCACGAGGATGGCAGATTGGCTGTCCCGAATGCACCAGATGTAATTATCAGTAAAGGCAGGAATGGGCCAAACGTGTAAGGTCGAATTTGAAGCCATTAGCAAACCCTTGGGACACAAGTCAATTCTTCTATGATAACAAGCACTCCCCCCGATCTGCTAACTAAGCGCCCTCCCGAGAACTCCTGGGAAAATTGGTTGCTATCCCCGCCCGGTCAATACATCTTGCAATCGGAACAATTGCTGTTTAATCAAGCGGTCAGCGATGTGTTTGGATACCATGCCTTACAAATTGGCTTACCGCAAATGAACACGCTATTAGAAAGTCGTATTTCTCTTAAGTTAATGTTATTGTCCCAGGGTGTTTCTAAATCAGCGGGGGATTTGCCCTATCAGCAGATTGAAGGCATGCCTGAAGAGCTACCCTTCGCGAATCAATCGATTGATTTAGTGATCCTGCCGCATGTATTGGAGTTTGCGAACGATCCGCATCAAATCCTGCGAGAGGTGGATCGGGTATTAATTCCCGAGGGTCGTGTTGTGATCTCCGGATTCAATCCAGTTAGCCTATGGGGCCTACGGCAATACACAGGGCGTCTGATCGGGCAAGCCTATCTCCCCAAAGAGGGGCAGTTCATGAGCCTGCTCCGCGTTAAGGATTGGCTCAAGCTTTTAGACTACTCGGTCGATCGAGGCCACTTCGCCTGCTACCGTCTTCCAGTTCGCAAAGAGAAAAGCTTAGCGAGCATGGCTTTTTTAGAAAAAATGGGTAACCGGTGGTGGCCTATTTTTGGTTCGGTCTTTTTAATTTCAGCCATTAAACGACATGCGGGGATGCGGCTTGTAGGTCGCGTTCCTAAAACTACATTGCAAGCCCTGCCGCAATTTAACCCTGCTGCCCAAAATACCAGTCAACAAAGTAAAGAACAGGTATAAAGACGTCATGAGTAAGCCTCACATCATTATTTATACCGATGGCGCTTGTAAAGGTAATCCTGGTCCAGGCGGATGGGGTGTGGTATTACGCGCTGGCCACCACGAAAAGCATTTGCACGGAGGCGCGCACTCCACTACCAATAATCGGATGGAAATTAGTGCCGTGATTCATGCACTCAAAGCCTTAAAGCAAGCCAGTGTGGTTGAGCTCTATACCGACTCTCAATATGTCCAAAAAGGGGTAACCGAGTGGCTTAATGGCTGGAAAGCGCGGGGCTGGAAAACAGCAGATAAATCTCCGGTCAAAAATGTCGATCTCTGGCAAGAGCTTGACGCACTCCTACCCGATCATGAGATCGCATGGCATTGGGTACGGGGCCATAGCGGACACCCCGGTAATGAATTAGCAGATCAACTGGCCAATCGCGGGGTCGAGGAGTTTTTAAGCACCAAATAAGCTCATGTTGGGCTAAACCGACATATACGTATCGCTTATGAGAGAATGCTTTAACTCATTAAATATAAAAGCTATTTAGACTAACGTTGTGACTGAAAAACTTTCCGTACTGAATCGGCTCAAAACAAAGTTGATGTCCTGGGGCTACGCACTGCTAACGCGCATTCAAAGCATTGATCTCACCAATATCAAGGGCTTTGTCATTAAGCACAAATGGCGAATTCTGATCATCCTAGTTCTGATCTACGCAGGCACTAAAGCCTATGATCATTTTTTTCCAACCGAGGTTAAACGTGGTGGGGTGCAAACAGTCACCACCATGGTTCTGGAGAAAAAAGATGTCCCTCTGGTCATTGAGTCGACTGGTACCATAGCCGCAGCCAATATCGTCGACATTCGACCAATGATTACAAACACGGTCAAAGAGATTCATATTAAGGAAGGTCAAGATGTAAAGAAGGGGCAACTTCTTTTCACCTTGGATGACCGCAATGATCGTGCCAACTACGACAAGTCAAAAGCCCTAGCCGATGATGCCCAGCGTCAGTTACAACGTGCCAAAGAATTAGTAGCCAAGAACTTTATCTCGAAAGCGGGTCTAGACACTGCGGAGGCCAATGCTAAATCGGCAATGGCCACCGCGCGGGCAGCGGAGGCGCAGCTCTCCTTTGATAGCATTCGCTCCCCAATTGATGGGCGCGCCGGTATTATTAATGTGTTCCCAGGCTCACTCGTGCAGGCGAGCAATGTGGTGGTCTCTAGCACCACCTCAACCGCTACCTCAACGACAGGTGCAATGGTGACAATCACGCAAATCGACCCAATTAATGTGCAGTTTACTGTTGCAGAAAATAGCATTCCCCTTCTACTACAAAACGATATTGCAAACCTCAAAGTCTTGGTGACCGTTGGCGACAATCTCACACAGATTTACGAAGGTAAAGTAATTGTGGTGGATAACCAAGTCGATCCAGCTATTGGTGCTGTTCGTGTCAAGGCACAGATTCCTAATCAGAAACGCACCCTACTACCAGGCCAATTTGCACGGATTAAGCTAGAAGCTAATACTTTGAAAGACGCCATTGTGATTCCCTCGCAAGCAGTAGTACTCAATGCCAGGGGTCGTTTTGTATACCTTGTTGGTCAAGACGACAAAGTAAGTCTAAAGCCCATTAAGGTCACTTATGAGTACCAAGGCAATGCGGCGATTACTGGAGTCGAGGTTGGTGAGCGTATCGTCATCGAAGGCAAACAAAACCTAAGGCCCGGAGTCAAAATTAGGGAGGCTAAGGTAACTCCTCCAGCCAAACCCGCGACAGCAGAATCAAAACCTACTGATGTAAAGCCCTCTGAAGCAAAACCCTCAGAGTCAAAACCCGCTGAGAAAAAATGACGCTCTCTGAGCTATGTATCCGCCGGCCGGTCATGACCGTACTGCTATCGGTGGTTACGGTGGTAGCAGGGGCAATTGCGTACACGCGCATACCGGTAGCTGCACTCCCCAGCTTTAATACACCGGTCATTTCAGTATCCGCTTCACTGCCTGGAGCATCGCCTGAGAATATGGCCTCCTCGGTAGCGCTTCCTCTAGAAAAAGAGTTTTCTACCATTGATGGCATTTCGGTGATTAGCTCAGTGAACTCTTTAGGCTCAACCAATATCACCCTTGAGTTTAATAACGATCGCGATATTGATAAAGCAGCGGTTGATGTGCAAGCA
>RFQL01000067.1 GCA_009924985.1 Burkholderiaceae bacterium
GGCTTGGCGGATTTCGGAGACTTTCATCCAACTAATTATCGCATTGGTACAGAATTAGGGCAAACCCTTAAGCTTGTCTCGAATCATTCCCTTACAATCTCACATCGACTAAAAATAACCATTACACATAGTTGCGCCTAATTGGCAAAAATAAGGAGGCAGATTTTGAACATCCGTAATAAGAAAGATTTCGGGGCCGGGATCATGTATATGGTCTTTGGCCTATTCTTTGCCCTCAATGCTCTGAACTACAAAATGGGTACCGCTGCCAAAATGGGCCCCGGCTATTTTCCTTTTTGGCTGGGAGCTCTAATGACTGCCTTGGGGTTTTTTATTCTTCTGAAGTCCATGTCCTCTAAAAATACTGAGGAATCGATTGGCAAGTGGGATTGGCGGATCATGATCTGGATTTCAGGGTCAGTTGCTCTATACGGCATCTTATTGCCAACCCTTGGATTTCTTCTATCGGTCATCATTTTGGTCTTTATCTCCGCAAGCGCAAGTCATGAGTTCAACTGGAAGGGGTCGGCTTTAAATGCACTCTTCTTAGTGACCTTTACTTACCTTGCTTTTGTAAAAGGTCTTAATCTGCAGTTTCCGCTGTTTCCCGCGTTTCTTAATTAACCCGCAGAACGGATCGTCACATGGAATTACTCAATAATCTTTCTCTGGGTTTTGAAACAGCGTTTACATTACAAAACCTGATGTATTGCTTTATTGGTTGTGTATTAGGTACTTTGATTGGTGTGCTGCCTGGTCTTGGTCCCATTGCAACCATCGCGATGCTTTTGCCAGCAACTTATGCACTGCCCCCGATTGCTGCGCTGATTATGCTTGCCGGTATTTATTATGGCTCCCAATACGGAGGATCAACCACCGCCATCTTGCTAAATATTCCGGGGGAAACCTCGTCTGTCGTAACCGCAATTGACGGTTATCAAATGGCTAAACGTGGGCGCGGTGGCGTCGCCCTCTTTGCCGCTGGCGTTGGTTCTTTCTTTGCGGGCTGCGTTGCCACCTTAATGTTGGCAGCTTTTGCTACACCTCTGGCAGAGGTTGCTTTTAAGTTTGGGCCTGCGGAATATTTCTCGTTAATGGTTCTAGGTCTTATTGGTGCAGTTGTATTAGCATCGGGCTCCCTCATCAAAGCGATCGGGATGATCTTGCTAGGACTACTACTTGGTCTTATCGGTACTGATGTGAACTCTGGCGTAGCGCGTTATTCTTTTGATATTCCTCAGTTGAGTGATGGTATTGGTTTCGTCTGTGTTGCCATGGGCGTCTTTGGCTTTGCTGAGATCATGTTGAATCTTGAGAAAAAAGGTACGGATGAGACCTTCCTAAATGAAGTTACTACCTTAATTCCAACTTGGACTGACGTCAAAAGAATGACGCCATCCATTTTGCGCGGCACGACCATAGGCTCCATACTCGGAATATTGCCCGGCGGTGGAGCAGCCTTAGCAGCGTTTGGTGCCTACACGGTTGAGAAAAAATCTTCCAAGTATTCAGAAGAATTTGGCAAGGGTGCTATTGAAGGCGTTGCCGGCCCAGAGAGCGCCAATAATGCTGCGGCTCAAACCTCATTTATTCCATTGCTTACTCTTGGCATTCCACCCAATGCCGTAATGGCCTTGATGGTGGGTGCAATGACCATTCATAACATCCAACCGGGTCCGCAAGTAATGACCAGCAACCCCGCATTGTTCTGGGGTCTGATCGCATCGATGTGGATCGGTAACGTTATGTTGATTCTATTGAATCTGCCATTAATTGGAATCTGGGTGAAATTGTTGAAAATTCCTTATCGCTTACTCTATCCAGCTATTTTGGTGTTCTGCTGTATCGGTGTTTACACCGTTAATAATTCTGTGTTTGATGTTTTTATTACCGCAGGGTTTGGAGTAATTGGTTATATGTTCTTCAAGTTTGGCTGCGAACCCGCGCCTCTCTTGCTAGGATTTGTATTGGGCCCCATGATGGAAGAGAACTTCCGTCGCGCTCTACTTTTATCGCGGGGGGATTTCACAACCTTCGTCACGCGCCCACTCTCTTTAGGTCTGCTAGTGGCAGCAGCTCTTCTGGTAGTCATTGTGGCCTTGCCTGCCATCAAGAAGAGTCGACAAGAGGTGTTTTCTGAAGAGTTGTAATGGGTAAGATGTAGTTGCTCACTGATTCACTTAGTGATTCACCTACTCTTTTACTTTCATAATGCCCGCTGCTAGCGGGCATTATCATTTTAACTACCACACGGCTTATTGAGACTTAGGCTAGTGCTGCCAGTCTTATCTACAATAGCAGGATGTCTTTTGATAATTCCAAGCCAACCCCAGCTAACCAACCTGCTGAGCTATCGAACTTCTTACGTCAGATCATTGACCATGATTTGAGCAAGGGCACATATCTCAACCGAATAGACCAGGCTAGCAAACCTTTGCCCGCTGTGATTACACGCTTTCCTCCTGAACCCAATGGCTATTTACATATTGGCCATGCCAAGAGTATTTGCCTAAACTTCGGCTTAGCAAATGATTACAACGGCCTTGCTACGGGTGGGCGCTGTCATATGCGTCTAGACGACACTAATCCTACCAAGGAAGAGGTTGAGTATGTCGACAGTATTTTGGATGCTGTACGTTGGCTTGGGTTTGACTGGCATCATGCAGATTACGATCATCTGTACTACGCGAGCGATTATTTTGAGAGCTTATATCAGTTCGCAGCAATATTGATTGAGCACGGTAAGGCCTATGTAGATAGTCAAAGTGCGGATGAGATCCATACCAATCGCGGTAACTTTGCTACCCCAGGTAAAAACAGTCCTTTTCGTGATCGCGCCCCTTCAGAAAATCTAACCCTCTTCCAAAAAATGCGGGCTGGCGAGTTTGTCGATGGTAGCCATGTATTACGCCTCAAAATTGATATGGCTCATCCTAATATTGTGATGCGTGATCCCGTGATCTACCGTATTCGACATGCCCATCATCATCGCACTGGAGATCAATGGTGTATTTACCCTTTATATGATTTCACACACTGCATCTCCGATGCGCTTGAAAACGTCTCCCATTCCATCTGTACTTTAGAATTTGAAAATAATCGGCCTCTCTATGATTGGGTCCTGGGAGCTTTAAAAGAGGCCGACGTGTTTAAAGGACCCCTACCCCGTCAATATGAGTTTGCCCGCCTTAATTTGACCTACACCATGACTAGCAAACGTAAATTATTGCAGTTGGTTGAAGAAAAACGGGTTGATGGCTGGGACGACCCTCGCATGCCAACCATTGCTGGAATCCGGCGTCGTGGCTATACACCAAAGAGCATTCGTTTATTTTGTGAGCGGATTGGTGTCTCAAAAGCAGATAGCTGGATCGATATGAGTGTTCTAGAGCAAGCTCTGCGTGATGATTTAGATGTACGCGCACCCCGAGCTACCGCAGTACTTAAGCCACTGAAACTAATCATTCAAAATTATCCCGACGAGCAAAAAGAATCGTGCTCCGCTCCTCGCCATCCCCAGCAACCTGAGCTGGGTAAACGCGATTTTCATTTTGGTCGTGAGCTTTGGATTGAGGCGGATGACTTTCAGATCACCCCTCCAAAAGGTTTCTTTCGCCTATACCCTCCCAAGGACAGTAACCCAGGCGGGCGAGTTCGCTTGCGACATGGCTTTGTGATTGAATGTACCGGCATGAAATTAGATCAAAATGGTCAAGTGGTCGAGGTATATGCAAATTATTTTCCGGATAGTAAAAGTGGTACCCCGGATTCAAATAATTACAAAGTAAAGGGCAACATTCATTGGATACGTGTCGATGAAGCAGTGCCCGTAGAAGTACGTCTTTATGATCATCTGTTTACTGATCCCCACCCTGATAGTGGTGATAAAAACTTTTTAGACTTTATTAATCCTCGGTCAAAAAACATTATTCAAGCATTTGTAGAGCCTTGTATGGCTAGCACTAAAGCAGAGGAGCAGTTTCAGTTTGAGCGCCATGGTTATTTTGTTGCCGATCGCGTTGACAGCAAACCGGGTCACTTAGTCTTTAACCAAAGTGTTGGTCTAAAAGATAGCTGGAAATAATTACTGCTCTTTAAGAGTCTTTAGGTAATGTGCTACGGTCGGGTAAAGTAAGGGGCGTTTTAACTCGGGCAGCCGTGTATTACGAACACGCCGCGATTCAGACATAAACGACCAAAGCATGGGGCTTACTGCAGAACGAACTTCTTCCCGAGATAAGCGTTTAGGTTTTGGTAAATTTAGGGCAGTTGCAACCTCATCAAAATAGTCCCCCATCTTTTGCTCGCTGCCATCACACGCGTTCACAATCCGTTGAGGTTTTCCAATAAAAAGAGCTCCAAGAACAAGTCTGGCTAAATCATCTGCATGAATATGGTTGGAGTACGCATCCTCTTTACTGTTGAGGGCGGGCGTGTTTGCTTGTAAGCGTTCAATGGGTAAGCGCTGAGGACCATAAATACCAGGCACCCTCAAAATACTAAGACCAATCCCTTGATACACAGCCCAATGGCGCAATACAGATTCAGCATCCAAACGTCGCTTGGAACGCGCACTGGTTGCCAAAGGGGTGCTGGTTTCGTCCACATAATCACCATGACGATTACCGTATACCCCCGTGGTACTTACATATACAAAGCGTCTGACAGATCCTGCCCCCTGAGATAAAATTTGAATGAGATTGCGCGTTCGTAGATCGTTTTCACCTTCATTTTGAGGTGGCGCTAGATGAATCACATTGGATGCCAATCGGGCAATTCGCCACAAGGTCTCTGGGTGATCAAGATTGCCTTCGATGGGTGTGATGCCTTGTTGGCGCAGTGCTGCGAAGCGCTCTGGGCTTGAGCTCAGTGCAAAGATTTTTGGTTTGGCATGTGTTTTGCCTAAATGGGCAACAACGCGTTGTCCAATATCCCCACAGCCAATGATGAGGATTCGGGGACGACGAAATGCAGAAGAAATACAAGTCATACCCAGCATCGTAATGTTTTTATTAGGAGAAGTGGAATTGTCGTATCAAGTTGAGCTAAAGATGAGCGGTAAAACGTTTTTGGTAGAGGGCGACGAGACTGTTCTCGAGGCGGCTCTTCGTCAAGGCATTAACCTACCTTATGGATGTAAAAATGGAGCATGTGGCTCCTGTAAAGGCAAACTCCTCTCGGGAAAGGTATCCCATGGGGACCATAGCCAGAGCGCCCTAAGTCCATCGGATGAAACGGCTGGCGCCACTCTATTATGTTGTGCGCATCCTCAGTCTGACC
Organism: Burkholderiaceae bacterium; assembly: GCA_009924985.1. Lineage (GTDB taxonomy): Bacteria > Pseudomonadota > Gammaproteobacteria > Burkholderiales > Burkholderiaceae > Polynucleobacter. The sequence goes on from RFQL01000067.1 coordinate 5,281, forward strand.
TCCTCATCGATGTGCGTGAGGTTCAAGGTGGTGGGGATATACCGGTTCGTAAAGTTCCTTGCAGAATTAATACAATCCAATTCCCAAGTGACGATGTAGCTATTTTGAAATTACAGCTTCCTGCTAATGAGCGTTTTCAGTTCTTAGCAGGACAGTATCTAGAGTTCCTACTCAAAGACAATAAACGACGCGCTTATTCAATTGCAAGCGCGCCGCACGAAGAGGGGCCACTCGAGCTACATATTCGCCATCTATCAGGTGGCTTGTTTACCGACCCCCTTTTTGGACAGGCGAGCGATGGAAAGCAGATTAAAGAAAAAGATGTCTTGCGCTTTGAGGGTCCCCTAGGAAGCTTCTTCTTACAAGAAGAGTCTAAGAAACCCATTATCTTTTTAGCATCTGGAACAGGCTTTGCGCCGATTAAAGCCATGTTGCTTCATATTCAGGAAAAAAAGTTAAACCGAGAAATCTATTTTTACTGGGGCGGCAGACGCCCAAAGGATTTATACATGGATGCCCACTGCCACGAATTTACGCTCTCACTCCCAAACTTTCATTACACCCCCGTCATATCGGAGGCCTTACCTGATGATGAATGGACTGGAAGAACTGGCTTTGTCCATCACGCTGTCATGCAAGACTTCTCTGATCTTTCTAAATACCAGGTCTATGCCTGCGGGGCACCAGTCGTGATACAGGCAGCTCGAACTGACTTTGTGAGAGAGTGTCAGTTACCTGAAGACGAGTTTTTTGCCGATTCCTTTACCAGTGAGGCTGATTTAGTGGGTGTATAGACCTTACTGGAGAGGCTAAATACCCATTATTCGCTGATCTTTTGTATGATTGCATGATGAACAAGCCTATTGACCCTCACCCCGTTGATGCCCATTCGGTGATGTTTATCACCAAACGACCTGACATCGTCATGGTGGAGGGGAAGGGTTCGTGGCTAACCGACCAGAATGGCAAACGCTATTTAGATTTCTTACAAGGTTGGGCTGTCAATTGTTTGGGTCATTGCAATCCTGGAATTGTGAACGCCTTGCATCAGCAAGCCCAAAAATTAATTAATCCCAGTCCTGCTTTTTACAACGAGCCGATGATCCGTTTATCGGATCTATTAACTGAAAGTAGTTGCTTTGATAAAGTCTTCTTCGCAAATAGTGGCGCAGAGGCAAATGAAGGTGCGATCAAACTAGCTAGAAAGTGGGGGCAACTCCATAAAAAAGGGGCTTACGAGATAATTACTTTTGACCATAGTTTCCATGGACGCACGTTGGCAACTATGAGTGCCTCGGGTAAGCCCGGTTGGGATACGATGTTTGCGCCGCAAGTCTCGGGTTTTCCAAAAGCAGAGCTTAACGATATTAACTCCGTGAAGAAATGCATCACTGATAAGAGTGTGGCGGTGATGCTGGAGCCAGTTCAAGGTGAAGGTGGTGTGATTCCATGTGATGATCAGTTCATGCGCGATTTACGCCAATTGACTAAAGAACATAATCTGCTGTTAATTGTTGATGAAGTTCAAGCGGGCTTTGGCCGAACTGGTAAGTTGTTTGCCTATCAAAATTATGGGATTGAACCTGACATCATGACCTTGGGCAAAGGAATCGGTGGAGGCGTGCCATTAGCTGCGCTACTTTGTAGGGATGAGGTTGCCTGTTTTGTGCCGGGAGACCAAGGCGGTACTTATAACGGAAATGCCTTAATGACTGCAGTCGGAATTAGCGTAATCGAGCAGCTGCTAGCTCCAGGATTTTTGCAATCGGTTACCACTAAAGGCGCATTACTCCAATCTGAATTACTGAAGCTGTCTTCTGAGTTCGGCCTTCAAGGTGAGCGGGGTAAAGGCTTACTGCGTGCCTTAATGCTGGGTAAGGATATTGGTGGAAAATTGGTTGATTTAGCGAGAGAGCATCAACCGGAGGGCTTGCTGATTAATTCTCCTCGTCCCGATCTTCTTCGTTTTATGCCCGCTCTCACGGTCTCTAATGAAGAAATCATGACGATGTGTGTAATCTTAAGAACACTTCTTAAAAAAGTAGTTTGAGCTTCAATACTGCTGCTCTTAACTTGGGTGGGTTAAATTCTTAGGCAGGGAGAAAGTCACATCTTCCACAACGCCATCCAAAGATCGCACTTTACGTGGGCCAAACTCTTGAATGCGCGCTACGATCGCTTGCGCTAGACTCTCTGGCGCTGAAGCTCCTGCTGTAAGACCGATACGCTTCTTGCCTACAAACCATTCTGCCTGAAGCTGCTCTGGGGCATCCACCATGTAGGCCGGTACGCCAAGTTTTTCAGCCAATTCTCGCAGGCGATTAGAGTTCGAACTTGCCTTACTACCCACGACAATCACTAGCTCTACTTGAGGAGCCATGAACTTGACCGCATCTTGGCGGTTTTGCGTGGCATAGCAAATATCTTGTTTCTTAGGTTGAATGATTTTAGGGAACTTCTTCGTGAGTGCATTCACAATTTCTTTAGTTTCGTCTACCGATAGGGTAGTTTGCGTGACAAAGGCTAAATTCTCATTGGCTGAGAAAGTAAGCTTTTCTACATCCGTAATACTCTCAATTAAGAAGATGCCTTTATCGACTTGGCCCATGGTGCCTTCTACTTCAGGATGTCCAGCATGACCAATCATAAATACCGTGTAGCCATCTTTGCACAACTTCACGACCTCGACATGAACTTTAGTTACCAAAGGGCAAGTTGCGTCATACACTTGCAAGCCGCGACTCTCGGCTTCTTTACGGACCTCTTGCGAGACTCCGTGTGCACTGTAAATGACAATCGATCCTTGTGGAATTTCTTCAATCTCATCGACAAATATTGCCCCCTTCTCGCGCAACTCATCCACCACGTATTTGTTATGAACAATTTCATGGCGAACGTAAATGGGGGCGCCAAAACGACTCAATGCCTCATTCACGATATTGATAGCACGGTCAACGCCTGCACAAAACCCGCGCGGTTGTGCCAACAAAATTTCAGGGGAGTTGTGTGATGTACTCATATTTGACATGGCTTGGTATTTACAAAATAGCGACTATTTCAGCTTCAAAACTGAGGTCTTTACCTGCTAAAGGATGGTTGAAATCGAACCACGCGCCCTCCTCATTAATCGACTGCAATACTCCTGCGTATTGTGCCCCGCCTGGTGCATTGAATTCAACAATATCGCCAGGTTTAAATTCTGAGACTTCGTCCGTATTACAGACCAAGGTCTCCATGGAAACCCATTGCACTAATTCGGGCTTAGATTCCCCAAAGCCATCTTTGGCGGAAATTGTGGCAGAGAGTTTCTCGCCGACTTTTGCACCAATTAATACCTTTTCAAAACAGGGGGCAAATTGACCCGTTCCCAGCTGCATGGTCGCAGGGCGTTCCTCAAAGGTGTTGATGTAGTCCTCCCCGTTGGGCAAAGCCAAGCGGTAATTAAGGGTCAAAAAAGCGTTGGGGGTAACGATAAGCTCACTCATATAGCAATTGTAGCGAGAGAGCCCCAACACCATCCAATCCCCTCTTGGCCCAAAGCTCAACAGCCTCGGGAGAAATTACGCCTCCAGGGGGCCCACTCCCTATCGGATGCGGAGTTACTTGCCATTTTTTTAAGGGCAGGCGTAAAGGGTAAAAGTGCTGTTTCTCTAGCCCAAGATCTCTTAGCCCGTTTTCAGGGAATGCATGGTCTGGTGCATGCAAATCCTGAAGACATTTGCAACTGCTTCGGTATGGGGCTCTCAAAATGGGCTCAAATTCAAGCTGCTTATGAACTTGTCAAGCGCTGTCTTCAGGAAACTCTTTATCAAGGTGCTATTTTTAGCTCCCCCCCTCCAAGTCAGAGAGTTCTTGCAGACCAAAATTGGACGATTGCCCCATGAGGTTTTCTTATGTCTTTATCTAGACTCTAGCAACCGACTCATTGAGTGCCAGGAGCTTTTTAGAGGGTCAATTGACCAAACCGCAATTTACCCAAGAGAGATTATTAAAGAGTCCCTAGGGCGAAATGCCAGCGCCCTGATCGTGGCCCATAACCACCCGGGGGGCAACCCTCTACCAAGCCCTCAAGACGAATTGATAGCCAAAGACCTTCAAGAGGCCCTCTCTTGGGTTGACATTAATCTACTGGATCATTGTATTGTTGCAGGGCATGGATTTTTCTCATTTTCAGACGCCGGGCTTTTAAATAAACCAAATAATGATAGTGAATGCTAACTTATAACTACCGTGCTTAAGCACACCTAGGCAATTTCTAGCCCTAATCTCTCGATGCCTGCTACAATCTTGTTTTTTCGTAATAAAGGAGTGTGTCATGGCAAAAGTTTGCCAAGTCACTGGGAAAAAGCCGATGGTTGGCAACAATGTTTCCCATGCAAACAATAAGACCAAACGTCGCTTTTTGCCTAATTTGCAAAATCGTCGCTTTTGG
>RFQL01000068.1 GCA_009924985.1 Burkholderiaceae bacterium
TTACCACCCATTCCAGCCTAGATAAAAATAGCCCTTCAGATAGTCATTAGATGAAATCCAGCATGCGGGCCAAGCTGGAGCATCTCGATGCCCGTTTGGCTGAACTCAATACTATTTTGATGCAAGAAGACTCCGCCAAGGATATGGATGTCTATCGCAAACTCACGCGCGAGCATGCTGATATTTCAACTGTGGTGGAGCAATTCGGTCTGTATAAAAAGGCGGAGGAAGACGCTAAAGCTGCTAACGAAATGCGCCTAGATCCGGAAATGAAAGAGTTTGCCGATGAGGAGCAAAAACAAGCAGAAGGGCGTATGACTGAGCTCGAGAATCGCTTGCAAACTCTTCTGCTACCTAAAGATGAAGACGATGGTCGCAATATCTTCCTAGAGATACGTGCTGGCACTGGCGGCGATGAGAGCGCTCTTTTTGCCGCGGATCTATTGCGAATGTATACCCGCTATGCCGAGCGTCAGGGCTGGAAAGCGGAAATTGTCAGTCAAGCCGAATCGGACCTGGGTGGCTATAAGGAGGTGATTGTGCGGCTTAGCGGCACCGATGTCTATGCCAAAATGAAATTTGAGTCAGGCGGTCATCGGGTGCAACGCGTTCCGCAAACAGAGACTCAAGGTCGTATTCATACCTCAGCGTGTACCGTTGCGGTGATGCCGGAGGTCGATGAAATCGAGGCCATCAAAATTAATCCAGCAGATCTTCGCATTGACACCTTTCGCGCATCCGGTGCGGGTGGTCAGCATATAAACAAGACAGACTCTGCGGTGCGCATTACTCACCTACCAAGCGGAATCGTGGTGGAATGCCAAGACGATCGCAGTCAGCACCGCAATAAAGATCAGGCCATGAAGGTCTTGGTCTCGCGCATCATGGATTCTCAACGCAATGCCCAACAAAAAGAGCAAGCGCAAACCCGCAAGTCTTTAGTGGGTACCGGGGATCGCAGTGATCGGATACGCACCTATAACTTTCCCCAGGGACGCATCACAGATCACCGCATTAATCTAACGCTCTACAAAATTGATGCCATGATGGATGGTGATATCAGCGATCTTCTTAATGGCCTTGCCGCAGAGCATCAAGCCGATCTCTTGGCTGCGATGGGCGATGCCTAATCACAGCACGCTTTGTGAACACCATCAAGGACCTACTAAGTAATACACCGATTGATAAAACCGATGCGCGTGTTTTATTAGGGCATCTTCTGGAACAGTGTCTTGGCTGGCCGCGCTCTGCCCTTATATCAAGGGATCAAGAACACCTTTCCGAGTCGCTCATTAGCCAGTGGCGAACACTTGAAGAAGGCCGCCTGCAGGGTCAGCCCGTTGCCTATTTAATTGGTAAGAAGGGTTTTCATGGGATTGAACTCATGGTGAGCCCCGCGGTTCTTATTCCTAGACCCGAGACCGAACTCTTAGTTGATTTTGCAATCGAGGAAATCGGGCGGCGCCTGTCCCATTCTCATGAAAGCGTAGAGCTAAAGGTTTTAGATCTGGGAACTGGCTCTGGCGCGATCGCTTTGGCACTTGCCCATGCTCTGCGAGAAAGCCATCAAAATACTCTAAAGATAGAAGTGCTCGGGATTGATGCGTCTAACGATGCCATTTCGCTAGCGCGTGAGAACGCTAGGGCCCTTGATTTACATCCTGGGGTGCAGTTTATGCAAAGTGATTGGTTTACAGAGCTCCCCAAGGGGTGGCTGGGTAGCTTTGATCTTATCCTGAGTAACCCTCCTTATATTGATCCGAGCGACCCCCATCTTCAAGAGGGAGATTTGCGTTTTGAGCCCCGTAAAGCCTTAACTGACGAGCACGACGGCCTGCAATGTATCCGCTTGATTTTGGATCAATGCCAGGACTTTCTAAAGGGGGATGGCCTCATCGCCTTAGAACATGGCTACGATCAGGCTGAGCCAGTTCGCACCCTCATGAATCAGGTGGGCTTATCGGCGGTCGAGTCTTGGCCTGACCTAGCGGGGCATATGCGCATTAGTGTTGGTCGTAGTGTTGGTCATATGGGCCCTAAAAACCCTATTACTAAATAGGTCATAAAATGGGAGGTTGATTGAATGAAAGGACCTACCCCATGAGTGATGCTCAAACCCGCATTAAAGAGATTGTGACAGCCCACCCCGTGGTCCTGTTCATGAAAGGCACCGCCCAGTTCCCCCAATGTGGTTTTTCTGGAAACGCCATTAATATTTTGCGTGCCTGTGGTGTTGAAACCCTTCACACCGTTAATGTCTTTGATGATGAGGCAATCCGTCAGGGAATCAAAGAATATGCCAACTGGCCAACCATTCCTCAGCTGTATATCCATGGAGAATTTGTTGGTGGCTCAGACATCATGACCGAAATGTACCAAAGTGGTGAGCTTAAAAAGATGATCGGTCTTTGATTTACTGGATTTTGTTTATTTATTCAAAAGCTCATCTGATGGGCTTGGTCTAACCTAGACTAATGCCCATGTCAGACCTTGGCTCACTATTGCCCGCCATCAGTTTTGGGATTACTATAGGCCTTCTGGTCTATGTCCTGATTGTACGATCGCAGCAAAAACAAACCGCCACATCCCTGCATGAGCAAACCGCTCTGCTAAACACCTTGCGTGAAGAGCGTGACCAAGCGATTCAACATGCCATTCGCCTAGAAGCGGAGCTAGATTCTGAGCGCAAACAGGTGCAACACCGCATTGAGTCTCTTAATGACGCGAAAGAGGCGCTAAGCAATCAGTTTAAGAACCTTGCTAATGAGATCTTAGAAGATAAGTCCAGAAAATTTACGGAGCATAATGCCCAGCAGTTGGATCTCTTACTAAAACCCCTGCAAACCAAGTTAACGGAGTTTAAGGAACAGGTTAGCCACTCCTACGACCAAGAAGCACGCGAGCGTTTTGCGCTTAAAAACGAAATTGAACGCTTAGCCAATCTCAATATCAAGATGTCAGACGAGGCAAGATCATTGACCAATGCCCTCAAGGGTGACTCAAAGATCCAAGGCAACTGGGGAGAGCTTGTTTTAGAGTCGATCCTTGAGTCTTCTGGTCTTCGCAAGGGCGAAGAATACCTCGTCCAAGATAGCCACGCACAAGCGGACGGTGGACGGCTTCAGCCCGACGTGATCGTCAAACTACCCGAAGGGCGCCACCTCATCATTGATAGCAAAGTTTCGATTACGGCCTACGCCCGCCATACGGAGGCGAGCGATAGTGCGATCGCAGAACAAGAGCTCTTGGCTCATATTCAATCCATTCGCCAGCATATTCAAGGCCTTTCTGCGAAGAACTATGCGGGTATTGCGGATTTATCGACTGTTGATTTTGTGCTGATGTTTATCCCCATTGAGCCAGCCTTCTTAAGTGCCTTAAAGGCTGCGCCTAATTTGTATCAAGACGCCCTTTCTAAAAATATTATCTTGGTATGTCCCAGTACCCTAATGGCAACACTGCGAACGGTTGCCCATTTGTGGCGTCAAGATCAGCAAAATAAAAATGCCATGGAAATTGCGCGTCAATGCGCTAATCTCTATGACAAATTTGTGGGTTTTGTGGAGGATCTTGAGCAAATTGGCAAACGTCTTGATCAAGCTCAATCGAGCTATCACGAAGCTTTTAATAAATTAAAGTCTGGCAAAGGCAATCTCATTAAAGCAGCAGAAAGAGTAAAAGAGCTGGGAGTTAAGCCTAGTAAAGTGATTGCAAGTCACTTACAAAATCATGGGGATGAGTAAAGGGATTGTTGTTATCGATCAGCTGTGTGCTGTATAAATATTAAGTTATGGAGTTTAATCTCCAACAACATGATTTTAATACCGCTAAGTAATTTTAAATTTTTTTGACTATTGATTATTGCAAGGGTCTGCTACAGTCTTTGGTAATCATTGCTCGGTTTGTCTCTTGTAAAAGACGTGGCCACAACAACTCCCACCCCTTGTCATGGGAAACATTCGGAACAACATGCATATGTAAGCAGCTGCTTTCACCAGCTTTTCTGATATACGATTCACCGATTAGTTTGGGAACCACCTTATCGTCTGCCCCAAAAAAATGCCATTGTGGGATCATGTTTATGCGCCTTGCAACGGAGGCTGGATCTAATGATTGAGACATGGGGGTTACCCGATGTAAGCTTGTAAATGCTGGGTGATCAATATTGCCTGCTACCGTTCGTACTGATACCACATCATTTCGTTGCGCAGCGATTAATACGGCAAGCCCGCCCCCACCTGAATACCCAATTAAATGGATTTTCGTTGCCTTAGCTGAAAGTTTTGCAGCTGTAATGGCTTGATCGATGGCATCCACTATTTCCGGGGCAAAGCGTCCATTTGTCCAATAATAGGGTTTGCAACGTGGGCTTTCGGTTGGAAAGGTATATTGGCATGGCCTGGCAAGCCAAATGACGTTGGGGGCGGGGTCTATTGCAGCCAATCTTAACCCAATGGGATCATCTGGCGTGGGGTCACGAGATGGTTCTCTACGGCTCACCCAGGCTAAGCCATCTCCCTCAAGATAAATGTTTAAATCGCTACCTAGATTGTCATATCGCTCACGACCATGAACGATAAATTGTCCTGCCTTATAGTTTTTAATTTTGAGTCTAGCTGGCTCAGAAATCGTGTTTGCAATCTCAGTATCGCTAAGCCATAAAGTACTTGAGCATGCACTAAGTATAAAAATTAAACCAAATAAAATAAATTGCCTAAATCGCTGCATGTAAATATCGCAATTTTTTGGTTAAATTGACTCATCTGGTTGCACATCAAAGGCAAGTACTATTCGCTCTTCGTCTGAATCGAACGGTATTGTGTAGTGGAGCAAGGAGGAAGGAAATAGGCACATACTTCCAGTATCAACATCAACAATTTTATCAGAACCTTTTTGTCCAGCTGGTAAAAATTGTTCTTCTTCAATACAAAAGGCAATATTGCCTTCATTCTCTTTATTTTTTTGTGGCACGTTTATATAGATACTGCCACTAATCCAACCGGTCTCATGCATGTGAGCTGATAATTTACCTCCAGTTTTCATGGTGACTAGCCATCCCCAAAGTTTATATTTTTTTGGCCATTTTCGTATAAATCCTTCCTTACTATTTTTAAAATAATCTCTATATTTTTTTATTTCCAAATGAAGGAAGTTTTGAATATCTTCGGTTAATTTTTTTTCTGATTCAAATAAATTACCTGAGCTCTGTTTTCCGTTTGTGAGTAAGCCTTGCAATCTCTGTTCTTTTAAATTATTTGATATTTCTTTCAGGGGTTTAATAAAAAGATTTTCAAAATCGCAAATTTTTCTTATCTCTTTCACCACAACATAATTCATTGGCTCAGTACAGTACGAATTTGGCGTTATCTTTTCATATCTTACTTGAGCTCGCGAGCATACCGACCCTTGTAGAGAGCAAGTTTTTTCGTTTTTTAAAAGTGATGCTAGTAATTTATATAATTCTTTTTGTTTATTTTGATGTAGATAACATGATAATAGGCTCGCCTCAAATCCTTTTTTAAAAGGTGCAGCTTTCTTTAATTCAATTTCTGCTTCTTCGTATCTCTTTAGACCCAACAACCATGTACCTAAGTTGTGTTGCGCCTGATGTAGCTCTGGATTTAATGCCAAAGCCATTTTGGTTGCTTCTACAGCTTCGATTGCACGTCCAACTCCTTCTAATGTTAGTCCTAAATTACAATATGCATCTGCATAAGTTGGGTCTAATTCAATTGCTTTTTTATAACATGATTCTGCGTTAGTTAGTTGGCCTAACTCATACAATGCGCGTCCCAAGTTGTAATGTGCTGGTGCAAAGTTTGGATCAAGTAGAAGGGCTCTACTGCACGCTTCTTTTGCATCTTGCATCAATCCTAATTCATGTTGTACAGCTGCTAAATTGCTTATTGTTTCAACTTCGTTTGGTGTAATTTCCAATACTTTTAAAAAAAATATCTGCGCATCCTTCCAATTCTTTTTTTTACTTTGTAGAACTCCGAGCATTTTCCACGGTATGGGATGGTCGTTATATTTTTCCGTTATAGATATCGCAATTTTCTCTGTTTCATTAAAATTTTTATTGTTATAAAGGTTAATCAAGTTGTTAATTTCATCTAATGAGGTATCCTCTTTTTCTTTCTTTTTGAATTCGTTTATCTTTGCTGCCAATGAAGCTAAAAATATTTGATTTAATTTCAAATTTTTAGCTTGATCAACTATTTGAATCGCTTTATCAACATAACGTCCTTGTAGTAAAGTTTCTATGTAACTAATCCAGAATTGCTCTTCTTTTATGTCGATTTGTAATGCTTTTTCTAAGTATGGTAAGGCTGCTTCTGGATTATCCGTAACGCGTACCAGAAGCCCTAAATTATGATTCGCATGTTGGTGATTAGGTTCTATTTTTAAGATTGAGCGGTAATGCATCTCTGCTTTCTCATAATTACCAGCCTGATGTTCATTAATTGCAAGTTGTAAAGTTTCTTGTGTCATTTTATTTTTGTAAAAACTGGTGTATTTTTTCCTAAGCCTTAGCTGCCCTAATAATGGTTTCTTCTTATTTACTCAAAGGATATATTTACAATAAAAAAACCCCCGAATATTATTCCGGGGGTTTTCTAATCTAAAACTTGTAGCACAGAAAATCTTAAACAAATCCTCTTAGAAGGCTAAACGACCTTGCAACTGGGCATTGTAACCAGAAAACCCTTCGCGACCTTCATAATTAAACATTACTCCAAGTTGTCCAGTTTTGCCTTGTAGGAAGGTTACACCAGTACCAAGATTATAAGATGATGTTTTAAGTTTTTGTCCTGTTGTTACAAATGATGCACCTCCGCCTGAAAAGGAGGATGTTACATCTGCTCCAGCATCGTTAAAGTCTTTGTAGAACATTGCGTTTATTTCTGGTCTAAATACTAGGCCTTTAGCTGTTGTCTTTTCATCCGTAATCCGGAAACCCACTCCACCCTTAGTGCGATTCTGAGTAAGACCATCAACGCGAAGGTTAATTGAGTTTGCACCTGACTCAGTGTAACCGGCTTGGTCATAGCGGCCAACCTCTAAAGATACCATTGGCGTAAATGTTACTTTATCCAATACATTAAACCTGTATCCGGAGCTAACTCTTGCTGTAAATTGGTTTGCATTGTAGGTGGCTGTAGCGACTCGGCTGAGAGCTGCTTGACGCACGCTTGAATTTTCGTGCATTGAATAACCAACCATTCCATCGACGTAAGCATCACCCAATTGTTGCGCGCCATATACTGTTAGACCGTAAGATTTAACATCAGTGGTGTTACCAAGGGCTGCATCTTGCTGCTCTACCTTAGTTGTTGCGTATGTAAAGGCAAGACCAACAGTTCTATCTCCTTCAATTTCAACATCCGAACCGCCAGCAAATCCGTATGTTCCAGATTTATAGCCACTAAATCCGTCTAATTGTGATTGTTTGTTGTTGGTGTTAAAGGCTCTTAACCATGCAGCTTTACCTTTTTCAGCACCAGCAGAAACACCAGTGGTGTTATTAGCAAGTATTGCTGAATCTCCACGCAATGCTGCCATTCTGGTGCTTACCATATTCATAGCAGTATTAGTTACTCCCATTGCAGCACCTGTTGTAGCTACGGTGGCTTGTGGGGCTAATTTTGGTATGGCACTAGCAAGCTGCGATGCTGTATACGAGTCAAATGTGTTTGCTACTGTTGCCATATCTGATCCAGCTGTTGTTCCTGCTACTTGGATAGCATTTAAAGCTGTACCAGCGGTATAACCAGTTGCTGTTCTAGATAATCCTGAAACTCCGCTGTAACCGCTTGCATTTCTTGAAGCAATTAAATAAAGGGAGTCTTGAGTTGTTGTATTGGGTGTAGTGCTAGTTGGTGCAACGTTAGTTAAGCCAGTAGTAGTAGCAAAAGTTAATACCGCGCTATTTGTGCTAACTGTTTGACCGCCAGCTACTGCTCCCCCTGTTGCGCCTATTACTAAAGGAATAATTGCCCCATTTGTTACTGTTTGGGAAGTAGGAACTGTTACATAGATTGCTGTTGTAGCAGGTATTGTTGCTGTACCAGTTAAGGTCAATTTACCTGCTGTTGTTGCTGTTGCAATCGTTGTTCTAATCGTACTTGATCCGGAACCCGAATTAAATGTTGTGGTTCCTGTAGAGGCAACAGCATTTAAATTGATGATACCGGTATTTGCTAAAACAATCGCTCCTGTATGACCAGTTGCAACACCGAAGGCTAATGTACCTCCTGTATTTACAGTAATAGCACCTACAGATGTCCCGCCATTTAATGTTGCAAGACCACCCACTGTAATGGTATCCGCGGAAATATTTCCAGCAAATGTAACGCCTGCTGCATTTGATACTGATATGGTGTTAGCTGATCCACTTACCTCAGTAATTGCTCCCCCGACTGTTTGTGCGCTTGTGCCAGTAAAGTTAAGGGTATTAGCTGAATTTGCTGGTGCAGTAAACTGAACTGTACTACTGAGGTTTCCTGTTACGTTCATAGTAATTCCACCGGCCGCGCCAACTGTTCCTGCCACTCCTCCACCGGCCACAATTCCTGCGCTTCCGTTTGCTAGGCCAGTAATTGCTACTGCACCAGTGATGTTATTGAAATTTGCAGTAATCGATCCGCCTGTACCTCCACTGCCTGCTGTTCCGGCAATTGGAATTGCACCAGAATTACCTCCCACACCGCTAGTAAGAGTTACTGCGCCGGTAAAGGTGCCTGTTTGTGTAAAGGTAACTCCACCACCAGCACCACCAGCACCACCAACACCGGCAATTACTGTGGCGCCGCCATTACCACCTGCGCCTGCAGTGATATTTAAGTTTGTTGCCGACATTGCAGTTGCTGAATTGTTAAATGTAACTGCACCACCTGCTCCACCTTTACCGCTAGTACCAATAATAGTTGTGGCACCACCAACGCCACCATCACCACCTGTTATTGCAATGGTAGTTGCTGCTATCGTACCAGTTGAGGCGTTAGTCATTGAAACACTACCGCCTGCTCCAGAAGCTCCACTCGTTCCAGCGATGACGGTGGCTGTTCCAGCGCCACCAGCTCCCCCGATCATACTGAAATTGCCGGTTACATTACCGGACATATTAATAATAGTAATATTTCCTGCTGCTGCACCAGCGCCACCGGAGGTTGTTGTTGCATGATTAGCCAAACCTCCAGCACCACCAGTACCACCCTGGAAAACCAAGGCTCCTGTTTGAGCTCCAGATATATTGGTAATACTAATTGCGCCAGATGAGCCACCGGCACCACCAGTTGCTGCAATAGTTGTGTTGGTTGCTGCACCACCGGCACCACCTGTACCCGTTTGGAAAGTTCTACTGCCAGTTAGTGCACCGCTAATATTTGTTATGTCTATGGCACCAGACGCGCCACCGGCACCACCTTTAGATGTAGTAGTTATTACGGTTGTGCTAGCAGCGCCACCGGCACCACCTGCAGCAGTAGTGAAAGTTTGATTACCGCCTTGTGCTCCGCTGATATTTGTAACGGTAATACCACCGCCTATACCACCACCTGCTCCTGTTGTCGTTGTGACTGAATTAACCGCACCTATTCCGCCGACTCCAGTCAATGCAGTAACTGTACTAGATAAAGTAGCAAGACTAACGGTGACATT
>RFQL01000069.1 GCA_009924985.1 Burkholderiaceae bacterium
GTATACAATCCCAGTATGAATATAAACACAGTTACTGATCTTCTGGACACTTCCTTACCCAAGCTAACTGCTCGGCAAGAGGAAATTTTGGGTCTTATTACGGTGGCAATCGAGGAGAGTGGCCTACCCCCTACTCGAGCTGAGATTGCAAACCGCTTAGGTTTTGCCTCTGCCAATGCAGCCGAGGAGCATCTCCGCGCCCTTGCTAAAAAGGGTTATATCGAATTAAGTCCGGGCACATCGCGCGGCATTCGTCTCACACGCTCCAATAATCATTCGCACTCAGGCAACTTTAGACAGCTCAATTTGCCCTCTGGTGGTTTACAACAGTTAACACTTCCTTTAATCGGTCGCGTGGCCGCAGGCTCACCTATTACTGCTATTGAACATATTGAAAGACAAGTACCGGTTGATCCTAGCCTCTTTAGTAAAGGTGCGGACTACTTATTACGCGTCAAGGGAATGAGTATGCGTGATGCCGGTATTCTAGATGGTGACTATCTTGCCGTAAAGAAAACATCTGAAGCGCGTAACGGCGATATCGTCGTTGCCCGTATTGATGATGAAGTAACTGTTAAACGGCTACAACGCAAGAAAGATTCCAGCGGAAGTTACATTGAACTACAAGCAGAAAACCCTGAGTTCAAAAACATTATTGTTACGGCTGAGGCTGACTTTACCCTTGAGGGACAAGCCGTTGGCTTGATCCGTGCCAACGGCATCTAAATCCTTTTTTTAACTAGGGCTTACGCGTCGGTGCAATCACGTTAGCGTTCTTCGGTGAGGATGTGATCGTAATGATCGATTTCGGACCGGTTAATGAACCCTCGTTAATTTCAACAGCGCAGGTACGATCACCCTTTGTAAATACCAAAAAACTTGTTTTTGCTTTAGTTGCAGTCACCGTTGTCCAGCCTGCTTTGGGATACTCCGACTGAAAGAATGCATAAACATCGGTGGCGCCCTGTAATGCACTGATATTGACACGACCAACCCAGCCATCGCCCCGACCAATAATTAAAGAATCAGAGCCCATGATTTTGGCACCCGTTGGCAAAGGCATATCACCAAGCAGTTGCGATTGAATCTGATTGACCTCGTCTTGCGAACCAGTGGGGCTATCACTCGTCGCGCAAGCCCCTAAGAGCAAAGCAGCTAGTAATGCTACGCATTTGGTTTTGTCAAAATATGAGTGGTTCATGTTTAGGCTCCAGAGCTCTAGTGTACTAAATCCCAATGGGACTGATTTTAGGGAAGTAAACTAATTCGTCAAGGGTGATTTTGGAGGCGCGTGAGGGAATCGAACCCCCGTACGAAGCTTTGCAGGCTCCTGCCTAACCACTCGGCCAACGCGCCCTAGCTGGTTTTATGCAAACCAAACTTCATCCGAAACAAAATGGGAAGCTTTTGGGGCTTCCCATTCATTAATGGAGCGGGAAACGAGGCTCGAACTCGCGACCTCAACCTTGGCAAGGTTGCGCTCTACCAACTGAGCTATTCCCGCATTACAGGATTGCTAGTTTAGCAAAGATTCGGCTTTGGGACTTTAATGGCCGAAATATGGGCTGGCTAAAGTCTATTTGTGAGCTGAGGAAAGGCCTTTTGGAGGTAGTAAAACATGGACCAGAGGGTTAAGAAGGCGGCAACCCAAATAAGCCAAGTGCCAAGTTGGGTACTATGAATCCCCAAGAGCTGTCCATTAAATAGTAGGAATGGGATCGCAATTAATTGCGCGGTAGTCTTCAACTTCCCCACCATATGAACTGCCACACTTCGTGAAGCACCAACTTGGGCCATCCACTCCCTTAAAGCAGAAATGGTGATCTCTCGTCCAATAATTACCAAAGCAACCCAAACTTGAACACGATCCATATTAAGAAGCACCAATAAAGCAGCCGCCACAATTAGTTTATCAGCAACTGGATCTAGGAACTCTCCAAAAGCAGACTCTTGTTTCATTCGCCTTGCTAAAAATCCATCCAGCCAATCAGTAATCGCAGCAAAGATAAATAAAGCAGTTGCAAATATATTTTTTTCTTCAATACTCAGCCAATTACTGGGCAAGTAAAAAATACCTACCAATAATGGAATGGCGGCAACGCGCAGCCAGGTTAATGCGATTGGTAAATTAAATGGCATATTTGGAGAATAAACGATTCATAATGCTTTTTAATGAAGTTGGCGATAGATTTGTTCGGCCAAGGTGCTTGAGATGCCCTCAACGCTTAATAACTCTTCTATGCTGGCATTTGCCACTCCTTTAATCCCTCCAAAGCGAGCCAGTAACTTTTGCCTTCGCTTGGCACCAATTCCTTCAATTTCCTCCAGGCGTGAAACTGTTCGGGTTTTCGCTCTCTTGGCGCGCATTCCGGTAATTGCAAAACGGTGGGCCTCATCCCGAATATGTGCAATGAGCATTAATGCCTGACTATCCTGGCCCAAGATCAAGGACTCTCTGCCATCCACAAAAATAAGGGTTTCTAAACCGACCTTTCGATCTTCCCCCTTAGCAACCCCCACAATTAATCCAATATCGATGCCAAGCTCACTAAAGACTTGTCTGGCTATCTCAACCTGACCCTTACCACCATCAATTAAGACGAGATGGGGCAGCTTTTCTGGAGGGATTTCTTGGTAATTCGAATAGCGTCTTGTTAATACTTGTCGCATAGCGGCATAGTCATCTCCACCAGTAATTCCGGTGATGTTAAAGCGTCGATATTCGCTTGATTGCATCTCATTTTTTGCAAAGACCACGCATGATGCTTGAGTTGCCTCACCGGAGGTATGGCTGATATCAAAACATTCAATACGAAGTTGATCTAAATGCTCAAGATCGAGATTTAACACATCAGCAAGAGCTCTTACCCTAGCTAATTGACCACCGGTTTCTGAGATGCGCCTTAATAAAGCAATCTTGGCATTTCCTTCAGCCATTGAAAGCCAGTATTTGCCTTGTCCCTGGGGTTGATGTAATAACTGCACCTTTCGCGTTGAGTGCTCGGTCAAGCTTTGCAATAAAACATCGATTGAGTCACCCTTTAAGGCTACATTTGTAATGAGCACAGAGGGAAGCAATGTGCTTGGTTCTGCATTGGTATCTATATCGAGATAATGCTGTTGAATAAAGGTCTCCAGAATTTCACTGGGATGATAGGTAGCGTCTGGGCTAGCCTTGATCCCTCTTGGAAAATAAGCGCGATCTCCTAAATGTCGCCCGCCCCGAACCATGGCTAGATTTACACAAATATTCCCGTCCATGATCTCGGCAGCCAAAATATCCACATCACCCTCACCATCGGCAACAACATCCATTGCTTGCTGTTGCAATACACTGGATAGATCGGCAATCCGGTCCCGAATAATGGCTGCCATCTCAAACTCCATGGCAACACTATGCTCTTCCATTTCCACTTCAAGATCAGCCAACACGGCTTGATGATCGCCTTCCAGAAACCGCAATGCCTGTTGCACATCTTGCGAATACTGGTCTTTGCTCAACATACCGACACATGGTGCACTACAGCGATGTATTTGATGTAACAAACATGGTCGACTACGATTCTTAAAAACAGAGTCCTCACAGGTGCGCAAACGAAATACTTTTTGCAAGATTTGTACACTATTGCGCACCGCCCACGAGTTAGGAAATGGTCCAAAATACCGATTGCGCCGGTCAACCTTGCCGCGATAGGAAGCGAGGCGAGGATAATCATGGCCACTTACCATTAGATAGGGATAGGACTTATCGTCCCGAAACAAAATATTGAATGGTGGGCTATGTTCTTTAATTAAGTTATTCTCCAGAATCAAAGCCTCTGTTTCTGTGCGCGTCACCGTGATTTCAAAACGGATAATCCGTTTAACCATCCGCTCAATTCGGGGTGATAGCTGGGTGCGCTGAAAATAGCTTGATACGCGTTTCTTAAGATCTTTGGCCTTGCCGACATACAAGATGTGTCCAGCCTCATCAAAGAAACGATAAACACCTGGGAGGCCAGGAATGCGTTTTAGATCTTTTTGAAGGGTTTCAGGGGACAAATTTGTCATGCGTTGGGATATTTTCTGCCAAATCGTTGATAACTATGGGGATGCCGGTATTTGCTGGCGTCTAGCCCGGTCTTTGGCTGTTCAACACCATCAAAATATACGCCTTTTTTGCGATGATCTTCATACCCTCAAACTATTCATGATGGGTAGTGGTGATATCCAAGACATTGAGGTTTTGCCCTGGGAAGCTAGTTATACAAATGCAAGGCATGGGCCAAATACTCCTGATGTTGTGATTCAGGCATTTTCCTGCGACTTGCCAGAGCGCTTCCTCAATCATTTAATCCTTGCTCCACGCAATCCCATCCTAATTCATTTAGAGTACTTAAGTGCTGAACCCTGGGTTGTCGATTTTCATGGGAGACCATCTCCTCAAAACAATGGGCTCCAAAAATACTTCTTCTTCCCTGGGTTTCAACAGAATACGGGTGGGCTGTTATTGGATCCCATCCCCCCAATCAGACAAGATATATGTCCAAAAAGTCTTTCATCGATTTGGGACCAATCTCGCGAAGGAGCTAAGAAGATCAGTATCTTTTCTTATCCAGGGGCACCCATCAAGCAATGGCTCACACAGCTTAATCAATTGGATATCCCCGTTGATGTATTCATGGCTTTTGGTAACGCTGAACTACTAAACCTGCAAAAGCAAGCATGGTCGAACTTAAAACTAATCTCACTACCTTTCATCCCACAAGATGATTTTGACTATCTCCTAGTCGAATGTGACTTTAATGTTGTCCGCGGGGAAGACTCTTTTGTACGAGCCCAACTAGCGGGAAGGCCTTTTATTTGGAACATCTATCCTCAGGACGATGGGGCTCATTTGATTAAATTGCAGGCATTTTTAGATCTTTATTTAAAAGAAGTAACCCCTGAATTACAAACTGCTGTTACTAAAGCGATGGCATGGGATGGTATCAATCAATGGTGGATGGCCCTCCCGCACTGGAATCAGCTTGCCAGGGCATGGCGCGCACAGCTACTTGAAAGCCAGACTGACGGCGGTCTGGCGGCCCGCCTCCTCCGGTTTGTCAGCTAAAGCCACAAAAGGTTAAAATCATAGGTTTGATTAATTTGGCTTCATGAGCCAAGCCAATATAGAAGATATTAGGAACTGTTATGAAAATCGCTCAAGAAATTCGCGTCGGCAACGTTGTCATGATCAACGGTGAACCCATGGTCGTCCAAAAACACGAATACAGTCGCTCTGGTCGTAACTCAGCTGTGGTCAAAATGAAATACAAAAATTTACTGACTGCCGCACCAAATGAAGGTATATATAAAGCGGATGATAAGTTCGATATCGTGATCCTAGACAAGAAAGAGTGTACTTATTCTTATTTTGCTGATCCGATGTTTACATTCATGGATACTGAATACAACCAGTACGAGGTTGAAAAAGATAATATGGGTGACTCGCTCAATTATTTAGAAGAAGGCATGGCTGTAGAAGTGGTGTTCTATGACGGCAGAGCTATCTCTGTTGAGTTACCGACCTCCGTAGTCCGTGAAATTACATACACAGAGCCAGCAGTCAAAGGCGATACCAGCTCTGGAAAAGTACTCAAGAATGCATGCAAAGATTTCAACTGGCTTTGAAATCCAAGTGCCATTGTTCTGTAGCACTGGCGACAAGATTGAAATCGATACTCGCACTGGCGAATATCGGAGTCGCGCTAATTAATTTGTAATCAGCTTAAGGCTTTTTAATAAAGCCTTAGCATGAATATACTCAGACTCTGTCTGAAGAGATTCCCAAGATTGGGCTGCAGCTTTCGGAAAGAGTCTATTAAGGCGCTTAGCAGACTCTGCTAGTTTTGACTTTGATACCTTGAGCTTGCTGAGTAATTGGTCAGCAAGCTCTGGCCGATTGCAAATGAGTACTGCATCACAGCCTGCCTCAAGTGCTAAGTGAGCACCCTGCACAACATCCCCTGCAACACTTGCTCCCTCCATTGAAAGGTCATCACTAAAAATGACTCCCTCAAATTTCAGCTTTGTACGCAAGATATCCTGTAACCAGATCTTTGAAAAACCTGCTGGTAGCTGATCAACTTTTGGATAAATGACGTGGGCAGGCATTACAGAGGCAAGGCTAAGGTCTAACCACTCATAGGGCTTCATGTCATCACGCGCAATACGTTTTAAGGATCGATCATCAATAGGAATATCAATATGGGAATCGGCTTTAGCCCAGCCGTGGCCTGGAAAATGTTTTCCACAATTTGCCATATCGCCTAATCGCAAGCCTTCATTCAGACTTTTTGCTAGAGAAAATACTACTTCTGGTAATGAATGAAATGCGCGGTCTCCAATCACACTACTATTACCATAGTCGAGATCAAGTACTGGAGTAAAGCTGAAATCAACTCCACAGGACCTCAGTTCGCTTGCCAAAATATAACCGCAGGCAGTAGCTGCTTGCATCGCCTCAATCGCAGCCTCTATGCTCGATTCGCCTGAAGACCATAGCTCTCCAAAAGCTCGCATTGCAGGTAAATGAGTAAAGCCATCCGTCTTGCACCGCTGGACTCGACCACCCTCATGATCAATACAAATTAAAACATCTTTACGAACTGCCATAATTTGATTGGTTAATTTTATTAGCTGAGAGCGCGATGTAAAGTTACGTCCAAATAGAATGACACCGCCAGTCAAGGGATGTGAGATTCGTTCTTGATCGCGCTGATTTAGCTCTAAGCCCTCAACATCTAAGATAACGGGGCCTGGATTTTGATTGTCTTGCTCATTACTTCGCATACTTAATAATCATCCCATGTAGTTACTTGGATCAAATGTGCTAACTATGGGGGTGCCATAACTGACCACCACAAAAGCCATCACCATATCTTGCTCATCGGTCACGGTTACCTGAGCGTACCATTGCTTCTCACTCATAAAATCTGCCAATGCGCCCGAGTACTTGGTATACGGTTTGCCGCTAGGTTCGTTTAGAGTCTGTAAGGATCTCCAGGTCATCGGCATATGCATTCCCAGTCCAATCGCCTTAGAAAAAGCTTCTTTGGCTGCAAAACGAGTGGCTAGATAGGCAATGCCACGTTTGTGATTACGTTTTAGCCTTTGCTCAAAGACAATGAGTTCTTCATCCCCGAGTACTCGTTTTGCCAAACGGCCTTTTGTTCGGTCGTATGCCGCCTCTAGCCGTTTTAATTGCAACAAATCTGCGCCTATTCCGACGATCATTATGCACGTGCCTCATTCATCAAATGGCGCATATCTTGGATAGCCTTGGTCCATCCCTTAAAAATGGCCTGAGCGACGATGGCATGTCCAATATTGAGTTCACTAATCTCTGGTATTTGAGCGATTGCTTTCACATTCTCCTCATTTAGACCATGACCAGCATTGATACGCAATCCTAATGACTTTGCATAACGAGCCGCCTCTTGAATTCGTTTTAATTCTTGGGTCTGCGTAGACTGATTGGCATCTGCATAGGCCCCGGTATGCAGTTCGATAACTTGTGCGCCTAGTTCTTTGGCTGCATTGATTTTTTCGTCATCAGGATCAATAAATAATGACACCCGAATACCAGCCTCTGTCAATTGAGTAATGGCAGATTTAACTTCTGCAGCATGACCGATAACATCTAACCCGCCCTCTGTAGTTATCTCAGTTCGCTTTTCGGGGACCAAACAAACATCGTGAGGTCCAACCTTGACTGCGATTTCTAACATTTCTGAGGTGATAGCGCACTCCAGGTTCATGCGCGTTTTGATCAATGGACGTAAGGCAAATAGATCTGCATCTTTAATATGTCGCCGATCTTCCCGCAAATGCAAAGTAATGAGATCGGCTCCAGCCTCCTCGGCAAGGCGTGCTGCCATAATAGGGTCTGGATATGAAGTGCCCCGCGCATTACGCAAGGTGGCAACGTGATCAATATTGATACCGAGTTCAAGAGAAGGCATATCTAATTCTAAAGGTAAGCAACCTAACTTAGATTTTTTTTAAATCAATCAATATTTGTCTTGTGGTTAATACTTGATCTTGCAGGTGTATTCCTAACAAGAAACGCATCAGCTGCTTACTTTGACTCAAGGTTTCCATATCTGAGAAGTCCCCTTTTGCCATTGCCTCTAAGGCAAAGCCCGTCAAAACAGGCCAATTCCCAGGATCATCGCTTTGCAAGGGGCGTATACCTTTCTCGGGTTGGTACACATAGCGCTCTGTTGCAATGGGTTTCGTTTGGGTTTCAACGCAATGATCAAGGGCTGCAGCGTAGCCTGTCTCGCGTAATAAGGCTAACTCAAAAGGTCTTAGGGTTTGTTCAATATCTGCACCGGAATCGATGATTTGAGATAAAGCGTATACGGTTTGCGCATACTGATCGTAAAGGGCCTCATACGCATCTTCGCGCGCCAGGAACTTTACCAAAAGCTCGTTGAGGTAAAAACCGCATAACAATGCATCACCCACTAATGCCGGCGATCCTCCCACCCATTCTGATTTCGTTAAGGTGCGTAACTCTGATTTACCACTCCACGAAATAAGTAATGGCTGAAAGCGTTGCAATACAGGGCGCAAACTAGAATGGGGTCGTTTAGCCCCTTTGGCAATTAAGGCAAGTCGTCCATGAGAACGGGTAAATACATCCAGAATGAGGCTAGTTTCCTTATAGGGAATGCTATGGAGCACAAACCCAGGCTCATCCAAGACACGTGTTCCAGCCATTTATTCCAGACCTTGCGCCCGAAGCTCTGCCAAATCATCAGCCCAGCCTCGCTTGACCTTAACCCATGTCTCTAAAAACACTTTACCGTCAAACAGTTTTTCCATATCCAAACGAGCTTCGGTTGAAATCTTTTTTAATCGCTCACCTTTTTGGCCGATGATCATTGCTTTGTGACTATCACGATCCACCAAAATAGTGGCAGCTATTCGTCGCATCGTTCCATCTAACTTAAACTGATCAATGATCACCGAGCTTGCATAGGGTAGTTCATCGCCGGTATACCGAAATACCTTCTCGCGTAAGATCTCAGCGGCCATAAACCGTTCACTACGATCGGTTAAGGTCTCTGTATCATATACAGCCTCACCTTCTGGCAAATGCTC
This sequence comes from Burkholderiaceae bacterium, assembly GCA_009924985.1. Classification (GTDB taxonomy): domain Bacteria; phylum Pseudomonadota; class Gammaproteobacteria; order Burkholderiales; family Burkholderiaceae; genus Polynucleobacter. The sequence goes on from RFQL01000069.1 coordinate 9,133, forward strand.
TTCGATAATATCGAGCAAGCGTCCAATATCATCTCTATTCTTACCGCTCATGGGGATGATTTCAACAAACTCGCCTAGAGGCGACGAAATACTTTCGGACTCAAAACCTTTAGTTTGAGCGGCGATCTCTCCCCAAGCTTGTCCCATCTTCCCCATGAACTCAAATAAGGCAGTATCACGATCTTGTGGGTTCTCAAAGCGCGATGCAAATAAATCTAATTTGTTAGCAATCAATAAAACTGGCTTATCCGATGGCAACAAACGCAAAACTTTTGCATCATCCGCACCCCAATACCCTGCCTCCACAATAAAACAGATGACATCGACATCGTTCAAG
>RFQL01000070.1 GCA_009924985.1 Burkholderiaceae bacterium
CTTGGCTCTTGGGCGGACATATTCGGGTGGGCATGGAAGACAATATCTATCTGGAGAAGGGTGTGCTCTGCGAGAGTAATGCCCAACTCGTTAGCAAAGCCAAGCGGATCATTAATGACCTTGGAGGGCAGTTAGCTAGCTCTAATGAAGCGAGACAGATGCTTGGTCTATAGTGGTCTAATAGTAAGTTAATGACCCAAAGCATAAAACAACTAATTTGTAGCGCCTTGGTAGCCTACCTATTGACACCCAGCATTGCGGGTGCCATGACCATTGGCCAGACCGTAGAGCTTGGCAAGCTAGAGACCTTCACAGGCACTAGCTACTCATTGCCAGTCAATAACACTAAAAATACCTTGGTAATGATCTGGGCCTCTTGGTGCCCATTTTGTCAGCGCCAAAATATCTACCTCGAGAAGTTCGTCAAGCAAGTACCACCAAACAGTATCAACATCATCACCATCTCGATTGATAAGAACCCGAAGTTAGCCAAAGACTATATGAGTAAGCATGGCTATACATTCCAAGCCGCAATGATGACCCCTGAGTTAAACAAGTCATTGGGGAAAGTAAAGGGGGTGCCAATCGTACTAATCTTGGATAAGAACAACAAGATCATCCATCAAGAGATGGGCGAGATGTTTGAGGAAGACTTTGCTGACCTAAAGCGTTTTGCTAAGTAAATCTAAGTAAATAAAGAATAGGGTGTGTATTTAATCGAGTTACATCGTAGAGGGCCTAAGACGCATATTTCTTTAGAGCCTTTTCTAGTTCAGCTCTCACTTTAGATTTAAGACTCGCCGGCCCAATTACCTCAACTCCATCGCCATGCTTCATGATCTCCATCACGAGTTCTGGGTTTTGGTTGTAATCAAATTCTAAGACGTAATTACCATCCTTATCAAAACTGCTCACTTGCTGACCATGCCAGGTCTCGGCAGACACCCAGCGGGCTTTTTCAGGTGTAAAGCGTAGCTTGGCACGCTGCGTGGCTTTGCCGGAGAAGATGCCATAACTCTCGGCAAAGTTCTCATGCAATTCTTTCTCGGAGACCTCAGTGGTTTTATCTTCCAAGACATGCGCTTTGCGAATGCCGTCCATGGCAAAGCTGCGTAAGCCCTTGCGTAAATGACAGTAGGCATCCAGATACCAGTTATCCCGATAGAAAATCAAGCGTTGCGGCGAGACCGCACGCTCGGTTAACTCGTTTTTGCCCTTGGAATAGTACGACAATTGCAAGCGCTGGCGCTTTAAGAGCGAGACCCCGACCTCTTCAAAGTTCTCCAAAACGTTCTTGCGAGCCGACATGCCAAAGACCTTAATGCGCTTACGTAACTCCTTTGCCGAGACCTCCGATTGCCCCAAGATACCATCGACGATATCCATGAGTGGGGCGATATGCGGACTCAGTAACCCGCTCGTATCAAGATTGGCTAAGAGGTGTTGCATAAGAACGAGGGCAGTCGCCTCTTTCTCAGAAAACCACAAACCCGGCAGCTCAATCTTGCCACCCGCATTGGGTTTATCAAAGCGATAGCCACCCATAGAGCGGTCATAGACAATCGGCGCGTTCATGCGATCGCGCAAGTAATCGAGATCGCGCTTAAAGGTGGCTCGCGAGATCTCTAGACTTGTCATAAAGTCTTCAATCGGTACACACCCCCGACTTTGGATCATGTACTTAATGCGATGCAAACGCTCCATATCACTCATGGTGACTCCTTAATGAAGATCAATAGCATGAGACCTTACTAGCTCATACTGTGAGCCAGTATAGATAAAAGTACCAAAATTGCAAGATATATAAAAATCATGCCAATGCGGTTATGCGGTAGCATCTAAGTTATGAATAAGGCATTACTTAACGAATAAATACGATGAACTTACACGCAGACTTCAGTGAACGCATCGTCCTTAATCATCATGCGCTGATATGGCAAATGAGCCCAGAGCCCGGTGTCGAGCGAAAAATGCTCGATCGGATCGGAGATGAGGTCGCAAAAGCCACGAGTATCGTGCGCTATGCCGCCGGTGCAGAGTTTGCTCGCCATGCCCACGATCTTGGCGAAGAAATATTGGTGCTCGATGGTGTCTTCAGTGATGAGACCGGTCACTACCCAGCAGGAACATACCTCATGAACCCACCGGGCTCATCACACACCCCATTCAGTAAAGAAGGGTGCACACTCTTTGTCAAACTTCGTCATTTAGGGTCTGAGCAAACAGAGCATGAAATTGTGAATACCCAAACAGCGCAATGGTTACAAGGACTCGTACCGGGTCTAACAGTGATGCCTCTCATGCGCCAAGGAACAGGCTCAACACTGGTACGCTGGGCACCGCAAACCTATTTTAATCCTCACCGCCACTATGGAGGTGAGGAGATCTTTGTGGTCGAAGGGGTCTTTGAAGATGAACATGGCCGCTACGAAGCCGGCTACTGGATAAGAAGCCCCCACATGAGCATACACAAGCCATTTAGCAAAGAGGGTTGCACCATCTTTGTAAAAACCGGGCATTTACTCTAGGGCAGGGAAGATTAAGGATTACCCAAGTAATCACGCTTGCCAATCACAACGCCATTGGTGCGCAAGATGGCAAAGGCCATCGAGCTATGAAAGTACACATTGGGGATGGCATGCCCTAATAAAAACTGCATGCCCTTGTAATGCGTTTCTTTATCACCGCGCTTGGTCACAATCGCTTTGTCCTCAGTACCATCGATCTGCTCGGGTTTAAAGCTCCCAATAAACGCAATGGTTTTGGCAAGGCGCTCTTGCAACTCAGCAATACTAGTTTCAGTATCGTCATTAACAGGGATATCCACGCCTGCTAGACGTGCTACGACCCCTTTGGCGGTATCGGCCGCAATTTGAATCTGACGGGTAAAATTAAGCATGTCTGGATATAAGCGATAGTGCAGAATTGCATTAGCATCGATCTTCTTCTCTGTCATATGGTCGTGTGCTTTTTGCAGAACATTGGATAGATTAGTGAGCGCATTGATAAGACGAGGTACGCTAGCCTGATACATAGAGATAGTCATTTTTGTTCCTTCGGTTTGAGAATGAATAAGAATACTCGCATTACCCACGACACATGATTGACACATTACTTTGAACACGAAACGTATGGAACTATTACCTTGTATTGAAATTGAGACCACCGATCATCCCACTGCAGCGGTAATTTGGTTGCATGGACTGGGTGCCGATGGCAAGGACTTTGCCTCGCTCTTGCCACAACTCGATCTATCGGGATGCCCTAGCATTCGCTTTATCTTCCCAAGTGCTCCCAGTATGCCAGTGACCGTGAACGGCGGTTATGTGATGCCCGCCTGGTATGACATTATTGGTAGAAGCTCCAACGATCGAGAGGATGAATCTGGTATTGAGCGCTCGGCCAAGGCGATTGAAGCCTTGATTGAACGCGAGTGCAGTCGCGACATTGCCCCCAACAAAATTGTCTTGGCAGGATTTTCGCAAGGCTGTTCGATGGTTTTGCACACAGGGCTACGTTACCCGCAGAGTCTAGGCGGCATCATGGCCTTATCGGGCTACTTACCCCTTAAAGACTCGTTTATTAAAAACCGTCACTCTGCCAATCAACCCACCCCCATCTTCATGGCGCATGGTGAATGGGATAGCGTGATTACGCTAGATCGTAGTGAGAGCTCAAAAGACTTGCTAGAGGCCAATGGTTATGCCGTGCAGTGGCAGACCTATGCGATGGAGCACTCCGTACATCCTCACGAGATTGTGGATATCGGAAATTTTCTGCGGCGCGTTCTGAACCCGTGAGCTCATGATGCGCAGGAGAATACTCACCCTATGTCTCATGATGGTGCTGGGCGCTTTTCATCTCAATTCCGTCCTTGCACAAACTATCCAATCGGAGAAACAATCTTTTCGGGTGGTAACGCTTACGCAAGGTTTGCAATACCCGTGGTCTCTTGCGTTCTTGCCCGATGGGCGATTACTCATTACCGAACGGGCAGGGCGTCTTCGGATTGTGCAAAAGGATTTCACGCTTGATCCGAAACCCGTTTCTGGATTACCTGAAATTGTCGCCAGTGGCCAGGGCGGTCTATTTGATGTGGTCTTACACCCGCAGTACTCTAAAAATGGTTGGATCTATTTTGCCTACAGTGAGCCTGGTATAGGTGGGTGGGGTACCGCATTGTCGCGCGGCAAACTCGTGGGTCACCAAATGACCAACGTGCAAGTGCTTTTTAGCATGGAGCCAAAGACTCCTTCTAATCACCATTTTGGTGGGCGCATTGCCTTTGATGAGGCAGGCCATGTGTATCTCACCTTGGGTGATCGAGGGGAAATGGTCCGCGCGCAACTCCTTGGGGATCATGCTGGTTCGATCATTCGTTTACACGATGACGGCAAAGTTCCCAAAGACAATCCCTTTATAAACAGGCCGGGGGCTAAGCCCGAGAAATTCACCTTGGGTAATCGCAATGTGCAAGGTGTGGCAATTCATCCGAAAACCGGTGAGGTTTGGACGCATGAGCATGGACCCCAAGGGGGCGATGAGATCAACATTATTAAACCCTCGCGCAACTATGGCTGGCCCATCATTACGTATGGTGTTAATTACGGCATTGGCACCAAGATTGGAGAAGGAACCGCCAAGGCGGGTCTTGAACAACCCCTGCATGTCTGGGTGCCCTCGATTGCTCCCTCTGGGATGGCCTTTTACAAAGGGAGCGAATTTGCTAACTGGAACAATAGTTTGTTCATTGGTGCCTTACGCGCCGAGACCTTAGTCCGCCTAGAGCTAAAAGGAGACAAAGTGGTGCATGAAGAGCGCTTACTGCAAGGAAGCATTGGCCGCATTCGAGATGTGCGACTTGGCCCCGATCAGTTTATCTACCTCTTGACCGACGAGCGGGCTGGGGGTTTGTACCGACTTGAACCTGGTAAATAGCCTATATACAAAAAGACGCGGTAGGGCCAGTTTGACTTCATGGAAATACTGTGCCAAATTAAGAGTAGCTCTCATTGATTTTGAGTAATCCGCTGACCTAAGGAAAGCACGATGCCTGACATTTATCGCTACATTACCGTTGCAGAAAAAACAATCCTTGTGCTGATTGCCATGTTTACGATTTATGCCGTGGGTATTGAAATGTGGAAAGTTTTGCAAACAGGTGATGTTACCTTAACCGATTTACTGCTGATGTTCATCTATGCCGAGGTCTTGGGAATGGTAGCAGGTTTTTATAAGTACCGAAAAATACCCATTACGATCCCAATCTTTATTGCTATTACAGCGTTATGCCGCTTAATCATCTTACAGGGCAAGGGTGTCAATAGCGTGGATCTAATTTATGAAAGTGGGGCAGTTCTTTTATTAGGCTTGGCTGCTTTGGTAATTCGTTGGAATTTACTCAAGTTAAAGCGCGATCCCAATGACTCAAACCTTTAATTAAAGGTCTTAAGGAGATGCATGAAACCCCAAAATGCTGAAGGCCCCTTTAACTTTGATGGGCGAGATGTTTATTTTGATCGCGATAAGAATGAGTTTTGGGACTCGCAATCCGATACCTATCTTGATCACGAAATTGGTCTGGTCTTAATTGATCTGTACTTTGGTCATCAAAAGGCGCCCTTAGGGCCCAAAAAATAGCCAACACAATCACCATTTGTAAAAAGGCAACACCGCCCCCTTTTTAGGGCGAAATGGCATACATTAAGGGTCAGTAGTAAGTAGGTCTCTTGGAAAGGAGGTGCTTATGACTGCCAAAGAATTAGCTACGCTGTTCTTTATTTTGTGTTGCTTTACAGTGGCTATATTTGAAGTCGTTGGTCGGTAATAGTAGCGATACACTGTAGGTTGATGACAATTATCTAAATGCTCTCCATCAGAGAGTAGTAATCCTTCTCCCCAAAAAAAACGCAACTAGATTTGACCGATTCCGCGACCGATCCACACTTCCTGTTTGTGTATGGCACCTTAATGCGCAATGTACATAATCCTCAGGCACAGCATTTTAAGCAGCAAACTTTTTAGGGCCAGCACAGCCAGTCATTTTCTATCGTCTGATAAATCGTATGACATTCACAGACCGTTATCTCCAGATGATATTTTGGTAGTGATTAAACTATGTATCTGCACTGGAATTTTAAGAAAAAACCGGACAGATAAAACAGATAACAACCACATAACATACAAAAAAAATTTATTTATAAGGCCCTGAACCAGTTCCAGGACGAATACTGGTTGCATTATCGTTCGATGGCTTTGACATATCATTCGGCATTTTCAAAGGAGAAAAACCACTTGAAATATTCTGGCTTGAGGTTGTTGGGGTATCACGTAAAACTATGCCTTTCTCTTTAGCGCGATTAATCATACGTGCGCGATGATCTAGTAAAAAAAGGTCCAACTCTGTCTGTTTTTTAAATGTAACTATTTGTTGTTTATAAGCATCTCTCTCATAGTCTGTCATGATTTGCCATCCGTAGATATTGTCTTTGCCTGGATCTTGGCTTTCTAACCTCTTAGTAGAAGACTTCTCGGAAATATTTTTTTGAGCATACGTCACAGAAGTGGTAGATATGACAAAGCTCATACCAAGGACCAAATAAATACAGATGATTGATTGTTTAATATTCAAAGTAAACCCAATAAAAAAGAAAGGAATTGCTAAATGGAAGATATGTTCTGAATAAACTTACGAGCTAACTAATACTGAACCGGTTGTTCTAACAGCTATAGTAATGTGTATAGAGCGAAACTGTTCGCCAAATGGTCTAGTTGGAGCCGCAACAGTGAAAATGGCCAGAATAAAAAACAAATTCCCTTAGTTATATTTGGTGAAAAACTTTTAGGGATTCGCCCGTAGATTGGGCTTTGATTGATATTTACATGAAGGAAAAGAACCAAAAAATATTTTCAGGTTCTTTTCCTTTGTTTAAGTCTTACTTATTTAGGTGCACCGCCGGGAGCTGGTGCACCGCCGGGAGCTGGACCTTTAGGAGCGCCGGCTGTTGGTCCTGGTGCTGGTGCACCGCCGGGAGCTGGACCTTTAGGAGCGCCGGCTGTTGGAGCTGGTGCACCACCGGGGGCTTGGGCTAAGACTGTTGAAGCCGAAAATAGAAGTCCAAGTAAGGACATCGCTAATTTTGAGGGCATATTTGAGGGCATATTTAGTTCCTTTAAAAATTATAAGTGCGTACAAAGGTAAGAAACAACATCGATTGACCAGTCATTTTTGTAAAAACTAATTTCATAGTCATTAAACTAGTTTGTAAACTAACATCACGATATTACACCTCTATAACGTCTACTTACAAGCAGCAGTTGACAGTATCGTTAATTAAAAACAGCCGATAGGCTTTAAAAAAGCCGTTACTACTAAGAAAATGTTGCAGCGCAATAAAATATTCCTAAAATTAAGCGCTTGCTATAAGCTCTCGCAACAACGATGGCGCTACAATATTTACGAAATCTAATAATTGGACTTAACCTGTAGATACTAATTAGTAAAAAAACATGATTAAACTTACTATAAGAAATGAAGGAAGAATAAAAATGAAATGGATTTCATTGTCTCGATTCTCTTCAAAAAGTGTTGTTTTTATATTTTGTTGTATTTTGGTAGTCCCAGCTTACAGTCAAACAGTCCCCTTAAAACTAGACGGCGTGTCGTTAAAAAAAGTAACGCTTTCAGAATTTTTATCGCAAGTTCAAGAATCTAGTAAATTTTTAAACACCAAAAAATTGTCTGTTCAAAGCTCATTAGCTTTGCAAGAAGCCATGGGTGCAGCTAACATTAATCCATCCCTTAACATTAGCCATGGCGCCTTCAATGAGTCTAAGGCTTCTGAATATTATTCCCCACGGTCAAACACCTTTTCTTTATCGTTTACTGTTGAAGCCCCAGGGAAACGTAAAGCCCGTCAGGACTTTGCATCAGTTGAAGTTTCAAGAGCTCAGCTCGACTTTCAAGTATCAGAAAAAGCTGTTAGGGGAGATGCAACATTTGCTTTTATAGATGTTCTTCGATTAAAACTAATTTGGCAGGCCTTACAAAATGAAAAAGAAAGGCTTAAGTTAATTACTGATAAAGATACTGCAACGGCATTACAAAATAACGAGCTTTTTCAAAAAACAACACTGAACGATTTTAAGTATTTCTCCATGGGTATGAACGTATTTATGGGTAATAGCATCACAGAACTGTTTGAGCCGGTAGGTTCTATGGATGCCCTTCCACGTAATTTCAATCCTCTAGATTATTCTGAAACAGCTTTGGCGCGTCGTAATGACATTATTTCTCTTGAAGCTGCTCTCAGGGGAGCTGAAGCTAGCCTTAACTTAACCGAAAAGGGTAGGCGCATTGATTTATCTCCTGGCGTTTATTATTCTCGAACAGCACCTTATACACAAGGTACTTCTGTTTATCAAAGGGGAGGTACGTTTGGTGTCTCCGTATCTATACCTATACCGATTGCAAACCTCTATGATGGGCCATTAATTGCGGCCAGAAATAGCGTCACTCAGGTTGAGCTCTACTTGAATGACGCGAAACAGCGTGCTTTGATTGAAGTGAATCAGTCCCTCATGCAGTACACAGTTGCAAAAACTAAGCTTGAAGAAGTACGCGAATATCGCAACAAAGGTTTGCAAAATAAAAGTCTAGCAACTAGTAATGTTGTACAACAACGCGCAAATGAAATTGACTTCATAGACGCACAAACTAATCACCTTAAGGCATTAATTATTATACTGCGTGCCACAGGCGATTATGGCTTGCCAAATCTTAACTAATACATCGAGATTTAGTTGAAACAATTAAAAAAATCCTTCATATCTAAACTATTGTTGCAAGTTGGACTGATGAGTTTTTTATTTTTTTTGCTAAATGATAAAGGGGCGGCGCAGAGCATCCCTGCAGGTTGCATTGGTGGTGCTACTTTGCAACCTGGGCAACCTGCGCCTGCATCGTGTCCAGTTCAGCAACCAATTTCAACAACCAATTCAACAGCCAATCAACAGCCAATTCAACAGCAAGTTTTTCAACAACAAAATATTCAGCAAGTTTTTCAACAGCAAACTATTCAGCAAGTATTACAACAGCAAAATATCCAGAATATGAACATTCCCAAAGGTCCGATGGGTCCCCCTGGCGGTGGCATGATGGGCAGTCCAATGGGTGGTCCGATGGGTCCCCCTGGCGGTGGCATGATGGGCAGTCCAATGGGTGGTCCGATGGGTCCCCCTG